>JBEGVV010000158.1:0-21552 GCA_041178225.1 Pseudomonadota bacterium
GCGACCTTGAACAGGCCGACCGAGTCGCTCATCGAGTAGGTGCTGTCGTCGGCGGCGTCCACGACGCCCTTGTCGAGCGCGGTGTAGGTCTCCGACGGCGGCATCGCGACGGGCGCGCCACCGACACGGCGGAACACGTCGGCGGCGAGGCCCTCGGGCGAGCGGATCTTCTTGCCCTTGAAGTCGTCGACCTTGCGGATGGGAACCTTCGAGATGAAGGCTTCCTTGCCGCCGGTCGCGCAGCCCACGACCTTGACCTGCTTGTTGCCGTACTTGTCGAACAGCTCCTGCAGGATCTCACGACCGCCACCGTAGTAGCAGAACTGGATGACCTGCCACGGCGTGTCGTAGCCGGCGATCAGGTCGCCAAGCAGCGCGAAGGCCTTGTCGCGGCCCGAGAAGTAGACCGTCGACGTCAGGTCGCCCTGCAGGATGCCCTGCGCGACGGCGTCGATCGTCTGGTTGTGCGGGACGACGGAGCCGATCGGCGTCAGCTCGGCCTTCACCTTGCCGCCGGTCATCGTGGTCAGCACCGGCAGCCACTTCTCGATCGACTTGTAGTAGAAGTCGCCGGCCTGGGCCGAGGTCTGGATCTTCCAGTTCTGGACCTGCGCGCTGGCGCCCTGGGCGACGAGCACGCCCGCGGCCATCGCCGCCGCTGCAAAGATGGACTTCATGTTTCCTCCGTCTGCTTGGTGTTGGTTGTGGGCAAGAGGCTAGGCGAAGAGGCCGCCGCTGTGAAGCTTGCAGCCGCCGTCATGCCGGTTTTGCCGGCATCTCGAAGGGCGTCCCGTCCAGGAAGCGCCGCAGCACGTTTGCCGTCAGGCGCGAGATCCCGTTGCGGTAGCCGCCATGGGCGAGGCTGCCGACATAGCTGATCGAGCCCGTCGACCAGACCGCGCCGCCGCCCGGCGTCTCGAAGAAGACGATGTCCGCGCGCACGGCGGGCCAGGTGCCGCCATGGGCGCCGCTGAAGCCCGAGTTGATCTCCTCGACGACGAGGTTCATCACCTTGGAATGGCCGGTCGAGGAGGCGACGACCAGGGCATGGGCGGGCGTGCCCAGGACCGTGCTCGCGCAGTCGATCTCCATGCCCGCCGCGCCGCCGAGCGCGCAGCCATAGGCGCCGAGGCGCTCCTCGGCCACGCCCTCGAACATCCAGGCCGCGCGCGGGTCGTGGCTGGCGTCGGTCCGTTCGTAGTGCGTCGCGAAGTCGAAGCCCTGGGCGATGAAGCCGACGCCGACGAGCGCGTTGGGCATGCGCCCGTTGCGCCGCCAGAGCCCGCCCAGCGTGCCGGTCGAGGCGTGGAGGTATTCCCCCGGCACCTCGGCCCAGGCGCGCGTGCCGCCCTCGGCCCGGCGCAGCTCGATCATGCCGGGATGGCCCTCGAGGTAGTCGACCTTCCAGTAGAAGCCATTGCCGCCGAGATACATGAAGCGGCCGCCGCGGCCGAGCCAGGCGTCGAGCCCGTCCCACATCGGCGCCGACCAGTACTCGGGATGGCAGCCGCTCATGACCACCGCGTAGTTCTCCAGCAGCGACAGGCCCTCGCGATGGAGGTCGTCGTCGGTGATCACGTCGTAGTCGAAGCCCTGCGCCTCCAGCCAGTCGACCAGGCAGAGGTCGAGCTGCAGGTTCCAGAGCCGGCCCGTCGGTCGGACATTCACCATCGGGCGCAGCCGCGAGACATGGCACACGCCCGAGCCGTCGGGATGCTTGTCGTAGGTCGAGGCGCCAAGCTCGGGATGCACCACCGCCAGCATGTCGGTGGAATCGATCTGCTGCAGCGCGCCGAAGGCGAGGTCGACCGTGCTCGGCGCCATGCGCGCGCGGTAGTTGGCGTAGACGCTGTAGGTCGCCGTGGAGGCGAGGAAGGCCGCGCGCGCATTCGCCTTCCCGCGCGGCGGGCGGAGGAAGAACGTGATCCAGAAGGGCGGGTTGCCCGGGTCGGTGTCGAGGCGCAGCGCGTAGATGCCGCTGCGCTGCGAGGCCGGGATCGTCCAGGCCAGCGTGTCGGGCCAGCACGCGTCGGCCAGGTCGTCCTCGTGGAAGTGGATCGCGCCGTAATGCGCGGGCGCGCGGCGCCAGTCATGCTCGCTGCCGTCCCAGCGCGCGCCCGTGACCGCGCGCTTGGGCGCGTTGACGGTCGTGCCATGGAGCTTGCGCGGCCCGAGGTCGACGACCGTGGTCCCTGGCATGCCCTGCGAGAAATCCCAGGCCGCGTGGAGGCAGTCCGCGGGCGGCATGGTCGAGCCGGCCGCGGCCAGCGCGCGGATCTCCTCCGGCGAGAGGGCGCGGTCCGCGAGGCTCGGCGCCTCGATCTTGCCGTTGAAGTGCCAGGCGCCGAAATGCCCGGGCCCGGGGCCGGGCTTGCCGATCGCGCCGATGCGCAGGGGGCTCGCGGGCAGCCTGCCCGCCGGCGCGTGGCCCGCGGCCTCGACCGCGGGCGGGCGGTCGAAGCCGCGCGCGGGCAGCGGCGACTGCCGCAGGAAGACCTCGCCGCTCGTGGCGTCGAGGCTCGCGGCGACATGGTGCCAGCGGCCCGGCGCCATCGCCTCGCCCGTCGAGATGCGCGTGCCATCGGCGAAATGGATCGCGAGCGCGCCCTTCGCGTCGACGATCAGGGCGAAGCCGGCGCGGCGCTGTCCGGCCACGAGGGTGGAGACGATCGCCTGCGCCTCGCGCTCGCGCAGCATGGGCTGCACGAGGGCCTGGACCGTCCACGACGTCAGCCCCGCGACGGCGTCCTCGCGATCGACGCGCACGAAGGAGCCGGCCGGGATCGGCCTGAGCTCGGCGGCATGGGCGCCGTTGAGCGGCGCGTCGATGTCCTCCGTCTTCAGGCCCGCGCCCTCGGGGCCGGTCTCCGGGCTGACCAGGCGGACGAGTTGCGCGCGATAGGGCCGCGGCCGCGTCAGCGAGCCGATGCGGAAGCGGATCGTCTCGCCCGCGGCGACGCTCCACTCGTCGCAATAGCCCAGCACGGTGGGCATCGGCAGGTCGGTCATGGCGCGGCCCTCACTCGATCTCGAGCTTCTGGCCGCACGCGGCCTCCCAGCGGCGCCTGAACACCGCCCATTCGGCGTCCGCCGCGCTGGCATGGATCTCGTTGGAGAGCACGACCGGCGGCTTGCCGCCGGGCTGCTTCACCGCCAGCGCGTAGCGGCGATAGGGCTCGAGGACGACGAGGACGTAGTTGCCGTTCCAGGCCGGGCCGCGCAGCACCTCGAGCAGGGCGTAGAGTTCCGGCGAGTGCTTCGCGAAGGGGTTGCGGCGGAACTCGCGCGCGAGGTCCAGGCGCGTGGCGTCGATGGCTGGCTTGCTGTCCGGCACTCGTCCCTCCCCCCGAGAGGCGCACAGAGTGCGGGCGCGCATGCGGCGGCGTCAACCCGCGCGGGCGCGCGCCGAGTTGCGGCGCCGGGGCCGCGGATGGCAACGTGACGCGTCAAAACGAGGGGGAGCAGCCACATGAGCGCCGTCCAGCCGAAGAAGAGCCTGATCTGGACCGAGGTCGACTACGAGCGCGAGGGCAAGCAGGTCGGCTACCTGCACCTGCCGCATTCCGTGACGCGCTCGGCCTACGGGACCATCGCCATCCCGGTCGCGGTCATCCGCAACGGCGAGGGCCCGACCGTGTTCCTGATGGCCGGCAACCATGGCGACGAGTACGAGGGCCAGATCGCCCTCACCCGGCTGATCCGCGAGCTCGAGCCGCGGCACGTCAAGGGCCGCGTCATCGTGATGCCAGCGGCGAACCTGCCCGCCGCGATGGATGGCGCGCGCGTCTCGCCGATCGATGGCGGCAACCTCAACCGTGCCTTCCCGGGCGACGCCGAGGGCACGCCGACCTTCCAGATCTCGCACTACATCAACACGACCATCTACCCGATGGCCGATTTCCACCACGACCTCCATTCAGGCGGCTCGTCGCTGGACTACCTGCCCTTCTGCTCGGCGCGGCTCGGGCCCGACGCGGCGCAGAACGAGAAGGCGCTCGCGGCGCTGCATGCCTTCGGCGCGCCGCTCAGCTTCGTCTGGGCCTATTCGCCCGACACGCGCCTCGCCGCCTCCTCGGCGATCGCCAACGGCGTCGTCGCGCTGGGCGGCGAGTTCGGCGGCTGCGGCCGCGTGTCGATCCCCGGCGTGCGGATCGTGGACAGGGGCGTGCGCAACCTGCTCGCCCATGCCGGCGTGCTGAAGGACTGGAAGATCCAGAACGACGGCCCGACGCGGCTCGTCGAGCTCAAGGGCAAGGACTACTACGTCTACGCGCCCGAGCCCGGCCTCTTCGAGCCGTTCTGCGAGCTCGGCGAGATGGTGAAGGCCGGCCAGCCCTGCGGCCAGGTCCATTTCGTCGACAACCCGGCGCGCGAGCCGATCCTCTGCCACTTCAAGCGCGACGGGCTGCTGGTCTGCAAGCGCCACCAGGGCCGCGTCGAGCGCGGCGACTGCGTCGCGCATCTGGCCACCGACCGCCCGCGCTGAACACGGCAGCGGCGCCCCCGTCGGCTCAGCCCGGCGGGGGCCCCGCGCGCAGGGCACGGCACCACGCCTCGACCGGCGCGTGCGGCAGCGCGGGCACGTGGTGCCCGTCGCGCCCTGTCATCGCCTCGTTCGCGACCATCGCATTCAGCACCGCCTCGTCGACGCACTGGATCACCGCCGCGAAGGCCGGGTTCAGCCCCTCGTCGGGCCAGGCCTCGAGCGCCCGCATCTCGTCCTTCGCCGCGAAGAATCCCGCGTTCGCGGTCGAGAAGGCGAGGAAGATGTCGCCCGAGCCATGCGCGGCGATCGAGCCGCTGCGCGCGATGCCGATGCCCGCGCGTCGCGCCAGGCGCTTGAGCTGGTGCGGCATCAGCGGCAGGTCGGTCGCGACCACCGCGATGATCGAGCCATGGTCGGGCAGGCCCGGCGCGCCCTCGGCCAGCCAGCGGCCGACCGGAAGCCCGGCGATGGCGAGTTGCTCGCGCTTGCCGAAATTCGCCTGGACGAGCACGCCGACATGGAAGTCGCGGCCATCGAGCCGCAGCAGGCGCGAGGCCGTCCCCGACCCGCCCTTGAACTCGTAGCAGATCATCCCCGTGCCACCGCCGACGCTGCCTTCCTCGACCGGGCCGCCCGCGGCGCCGTCGAGCGCGGCGAAGACGTCCTCGTCGCGGACATGGAAGCCGTTGATGTCGCTGAGATGGCCGTCATAGGTCTCCGCGGCGACCGGAAGCACCCAGCGGTCCATGCGCCCGGGATGGCGCGCGACCATCCATTTTGCCAATGCGTCGCGCGCGAGGCCCGCCGAATGGGTGTTGGTGATGGCGAGCGGAAGCTCGGTCCGCCCCGCCTCCTCGATCCAGGCGAAGCCCGTCATCTCGCCCGCGCCGTTGAGGCTGTGCACGCCGGCGAAGACCGGGATGCCCGCCCCATCGCGCCCGCGCGGGTGGATCGCGGTGACGCCCGTGCGCACCGGGCCGCGCCCCACCACGAGCGGCCCCTCGCCCGAGACCAGCGTGCGGTAGCCGACCTCGGTGCCGGGCACGTCGGTGATCGCGTTGAGGCGCCCCGGCACGCCCTCGAAGGGGATGCCGAGCGCGCGCGCGCGCCTGCGGCCCGCGGGCGTGGCGATATGCGGATCGGCCATGGCAGTCCTCCTGTCCGTGCTAGCCTTGATGCCGCAATGCGGGCCGGAAATCCTGCCGGCCGCAAGGGGGAATGACGACATGACCACGACCGCCGCCGCCGCGCCGCTTCCGAGCCAGAGGCACCTCTTCGACCTCCCGCGCGACATCGCCTACATCAACTGCGCCTATTTCGGGCCCTTCCTGCATTCGGTCCGCGCGGCCGGCGTCGCGGGCATCGACCGCCGCGTGCACCCCTGGACGATCGAGCGCGAGAGCTTCTACGACGAGGTCGAGGAGGTGCGCGGCCTGTTCGCGCGGCTGCTCGGCGCGCGCGTCGACGACATCTCGATCGTGCCCTCCTCCAGCTACGGCCTCGCCGTCGCCGCCGCCAACGTGCAGGTCGCGCGCGGCCAGAACGTGGTCGTGCCCGAGCACGAGCACTCCTCGAACTTCTATGTCTGGCACAAGAAGGCGATGGAGGCCGGCGGCAGCGTGCGCGTCGTGCCCCGCCCCGCGGATGGCGACTGGACGGCGGCGGTGCTCGCCCATGTCGATGCCGCGACGGCCGTCGTGGCGGTGCCGAACTGCCACTGGTCCGACGGCGCGCTGATCGACCTCGTCGCGGTCGGCGCCGCGGCGCGCAAGGTGGGCGCGGCGCTGGTCGTCGACGCGACGCAATCGGTGGGCGCGGCGCCGCTCGACCTCGCCGCCGTGCAGCCCGACTACGTCATGTGCTCGGGCTACAAGTGGCTCTTCTGCCCCTACGTGCTCGGCTTCCTCTATGTCGCGCCGCATCGCCAGTCGGGCAGCGGCATCGAGTTCCACGGCTTCAACCGCGACGGCGCGCGCTCGAACATGGGGTCGTCCTTCGAACATGTCTTCGAGTTCGAGCCCGGCGCGCGGCGCTTCGACATGGGCGAGCGCAGCAACTTCATCGCCCTGCCGATGGCGAAGGCCGCGCTCGGCCAGCTGCTCGAGTGGAGCGTGGCGCGGATCGCGGCGACGCTGGCGCCCATGACCACGCGCATCGCCGAGCGCGGCGCGGAGCTTGGCCTCGGCGCGCCGCGCGCCGACCGGCGCATCGGCCACCTGATCGGCCTCTCCAACCCCAGGGGCTGGGCGCCGGACATCGGCAAGAAGCTCTGGTCGGAGCGCGTGCATGTCAGCCTGCGCGGCGACCGGCTGCGCATCAGCCCGCATGTCTACAACGACGAGCAGGACATCGACCGGCTCGTGGCGGCGCTGCGCAAGCACGCCTGACGCAAGCCCCGCGCGGCGCCGTCGCTGGCGCCGCGCGGGGTCGCGCGATCACCAGACCGGCGTCAGCCAGCCGGGATGGGTGTTCGTGCGCCCGTGCACGACGTCGAAATAGGCCTTCTGCATGGCGCGGGTGACCGGCCCGGGCTTGCCGTCGCCGACATCCATGCGCGCGACGGAGTTGATCGGCATCACCTCCCAGCCCGAGCCGCAGGCGAACATCTCGTCCGCCGCGGCGATCTCGCTGCGGTCGATGCGCCGTTCCTCGACCTGGAGCCCGAGCTTGGTCCGCGCGAGCTCGATCACCGTGTCGCGGGTGATCGATTCGAGGATGTCGCTCCCGATGTCCGGCGTGACGAGCCTGCCATTGCGCACCATGAACACGCAGGCGCCGCTCGCCTCGGAGAGCTTCCCGTCCTGCGTCAGCATCAGCGCGCCGTCGTAGCCGCCCGCGCGTGCCTCGAGTTCCGCCGCGCGGTTGTTGACGTAGTTGGCCGTGCACTTCACGCGCGGCGGCATCGCGTTGTCGGCGATGCGCACGTAGGACGAGATCATCGCCGCCATGCCCGTCTCGATCTTCGGCGAACTGCCGCGGACGACCGCGCCGACGACGACGCCGGTCGGCCCGGTCGTCGCCAGCTCGTCGTCGCCATCGAGGAAGGCGATCATGCGGTAATGCGTGGTCGCGCGGATCGCGTTGGCGCGGCTGACCTCGACGATGGCGCGCTCGAGCTCCTCCAGCGGCGGGATGTCCGCGTAGCGCATCGCCTTCATGCCGTAGCGGATGCGCTCCATGTGCTCGCGCAGGCGGAAGACGTAGAGCTGCTTCGCGTCCTCGTTCCAGTAGGCGCGCAGGCCCTCGAACACGCCGGTCCCGTACTTCACCACCGAGGCGAAGGCGTGGATGCGGCAATCCGCGTAGTCCACGATCCTGCCGTTGAGATACATCTTCGGTTCGGTCGGCATGTCTTCCCCCGCCTGCTTGCCCGCGCGGCATGCCGCCGCGCGGACGCGAAGCTAGCATCATCCCCGCACCACGGTTAGGGTCGCTGCGCATGGCAGGGGAAACAGCATGGACGACACGCGACAGCCCGCCCTCGGGCCTGACTTCCGCAGCGACAACGTGGGCGCCGCGTCGCCCGAGGTGATCGAGGCGATCGCCCGCGCCAACCGCGACACCGCGACGGGCTATGGCGGCGACACCTGGTCGGTGGAGCTGCAAAAGCGCTTCAGCGACCTGTTCGAGGCGAAGGCCAGGGTCTTCTGCGTCGCCACCGGCACCGCGGCCAACGCGCTCTCGATGGCGGCGATCACGCCATCCTGGGGCGCCGCCTTCTGCCACGAGCGCGCCCATATCCTGACCTCGGAGGTCAATGCCGCGGGCTTCTTCAGCGGCGGCGGGCTGATCGTCACGGTGCCTGGCCCGCACGGCAAGGTCGACCCGGCCGCGCTCGATGCCGCGGTGGCGGCGCAGGGCAAGGGCATGATGCATCGCTCGCAGCCCGCCTCGCTCAACCTCGTGCAGGCCACGGACCTCGGCGCGGTCTACACGCCCGGGGAAGTGCGCGCCGCGACCGAGGTCGCGCGCCGCCACGGCCTCAAGGTCCACATGGACGGCGCACGCTTCGCCAATGCCGTCGCCCGCCTGGGCTGCAGCCCGGCGGAGATCACGACGCGCGCGGGCGTCGACATCCTCTCCTTCGGCATGACCAAGAATGGCGGCCTGCTCTGCGATGCCATCGTCGTCTTCGACGAGGAGGTCGCGGCACGCATGGCCTGGCAGGTGCGTCGCGCGGGCCATGTCTGGTCGAAGGGGCGCTACGCGGCCGCGCAGCTCCTCGCCTATCTCGACGGCGACCTGTGGCTGCGCAACGCGCGCAGGTCGAACGCGCTGGCCGCGCGCTTCGACGCCGGCGCGCGCGACATGCCGGGCGTTTCGCTCTGGGCGCCGATCGAGGCGAACGAGATCTTCCTGCGCACCACGCCGCGCGTCATGGACGGGCTCGAGCGCGACGGCATCCGCTTCGTGCGCCGCTCCGCCGACATGGCCCGCTTCGTCTGCCGCTTCGACGGCACGGAGGCGGAGATCGACGCGCTGCTCGCATCGCTTCGGAGGCACGCGCCCAATGGCTGAGCTCGTCGTCAACCTGGGCGGCCTCCGGGACGTCTTCATCCGCGGCCTCGACGGGGAATTCACCGTCGTCGCGATCGACGACCCCCGCGCGCGCGAGGCGACGGCCGCGGTCACGACCGGCGGCGGCGGCATCTCGGCCGCGCAGGTCGCGGCGCTGCCGCGGCTGCGGCTCGTCGCGGGCTTCGGTGTCGGCTACGACCGCGTCGACATCCCGGCCTGCCGCGCGCGCGGCATCGTCGTGACCAACACGCCGGGCCTCACCGACCGCTGCGTCGCGGACCATGCGATGGCGCTGTTCCTCGCCGTCGCGCGGCGCGTCGCCGAGGGCGACCGCTTCGTGCGCGCCGGCCGCTGGACCAGCGAGCGCCTGGCCGGCCTCGCGCATCGCGCCACCGGCCGTCGCATGGGCATCCTCGGCCTTGGCCGCATCGGCATCCAGGTCGCCAGGCGTGCCGCGGCCTTCGACATGCCCATCGGCTACCACAACCGCAATCGGCGCGACGACGTCCCCCATCGCTACTTCGAGTCCGTCCTCGCCATGGCCGAATGGGCCGACGTGCTGGTCGTGGCCTCGCCGGGCGGCGCGTCGACGCGCCACCTCGTGGACGCAGCGGCGCTGCGCGCCCTCGGCCCTCGAGGCGTCGTGGTGAACATCGCGCGCGGCAGCGTGATCGACGAGGCCGCGCTGCTCGCGGCGCTGCAGGCGCGGAGCATCGCCGGCGCGGGCCTCGACGTGTTCGACGAGGAGCCGCGCATGGACCCCGCCTTCCACGCGCTCGACAACGCCGTGCTGACCCCGCACATCGCGGGCAGCACCGAGGAGACCTGGGCCGATTGCGAGGCGATGGCGCTGGAAAACCTCCGCGCCCATTTCGCCGGCAAGCCGCCCCTGACGCCGATCCCCGAACTCGCCCCCTGAGCCCGCCGCCGGCAAAAACCGGATCCAGACAACTATTCTTCCCCTCCGCCGCGGGGAATTAGTTGTCTGGATCCGATTTTGAGCTCAGGGCGTCCAGCGGTAGCGCGCCAGCGTGTCCTCGCGCAGCTCGATGCCGAGGCCGGGCTTGTCGGGCACGGCGACCACGCCCTCGCGCGGGCGGATCGGGTCGACCAGCAGGTCGGTGCGCAGCGGGTTGTCCGTCACGTTGTATTCCAGGTACGGGCAGTCGTGCATGGTCGAGATGCAGTGCAGCGTCGCGGCCACGAGGATGTCCGTCGACCAGCAATGCGGGATCACGCGCACGTTGCGCGCCTCGGCATGCGCGACGACGCGCATCGTCGCCGTGATGCCGCCCATGCGCGCGATGTCCGGCTGGATGATGCGCAGCTGCCCGCGATCCATGAGGTCGAGGTAGTCGAACTCGTGGCTCGCCTTCTCGCCGGTCGCGATCGGCGTGGGCGAGGCGGCGACCAGCTTCGCGAAGCCCGTCACGTCGTCGGGCGAGAGCGGCTCCTCGAGGAAGTAGATGTCGTGCTCGGCATAGGCGCGCCCCAGCCGGATGGCGTGGTCGAGCGGCACCGAGAAGCCCATGTCGATCATGATGTCGAAGTCGGGGCCCAGCGCCTGGCGCAGCCGCGCGGCGACCGCGATGTCCGACCTGGCGTCCTTGCCCAGCGCGCCCCAGCCGAACTTCATCGCGCGGTAGCCGGCCTGCTTGTGCCTGAGCGCCAGATCGATCGTCTCCTCCAGCGTCGGCTGGGACAGGTCCGAGGCATAGGCGTAGTGCTCGCGCTTGCGCGCGCCGCCGAGCAGGCGGTGGATGGGCTGGCCGACGCTCTTGCCGAGGATGTCCCAGAGCGCGAGGTCGATGCCCGAGAGCGCGTGCATCAGCAGCCCGCGCCGGCCGTAGGTCTGGCTGTGGCGGTACATCTTGTCCCACAGCCGGTTCACGTCGCGCGGGTCCTCGCCGACGAGGACGTGCTTCAGCCCCTGCGCGGAGACCGAGTAGAGCGGCGAATCGATCACCGCCTTCGCGGCCAGCGGGTTGGTATGGGCCTCGCCGATGCCGACGATCCCCTCGTCCGTGTGGACGCGGATCACGCAGATCGTCTGGCAGCCATCGCCGATCTCCCGCACGACGGGAAGCCGCAGCAGGATCGTCTCGACATCGGTGATCTTCATCTCGTCTCCCCCCGGTAGGTCGCGGGCGCGATCCTAGCGCGGGGGGAGCCGGATGTCAGAGCTTCGCCTGCTCCTTGCAGTACGCGGCGACCTCGGCATGGGTCGCGAACCAGACCTTGCCCTTGCCCTTGATGTGCTCGACCAGCGCCTCGAGCAGGTACATGCGCGAGCGATGGCCGATGATGTGCGGGTGCATGGTCAGGACGAAGAGCCCGCCCTCGTCCCACGCGCCGTCGAACTCGGCCTTGAAGATCTCCAGCACGCCCGAGGGCGGCGTGTAGGGGCGGATCGCGGCGAAGCGCTGCATGTTCAGGTAGGGCGCGTCGTCCTTGATCCACTCGACGGGCAGCTCGACGATGCCGGTGGGCTCGCCCTCCTCGACGAGCTCGTAGGGATCGTCGTCGGCCATCAGCGAGGAATCGTAGAGCAGCCCCATCTCGCGGCAGATCCGCAGCGTGTTCGGGCTGAAGTCCCAGGACGGGGTGCGCAGGCCGACGGGGCGCTTGCCCGAGGTCTTCTCCAGCACGTCGGCGGCGCGCAGCATCAGGTCGCGCTCGTCGTCGTAGGGCAGCTGGCTGTTGAGCTCGTGGATCCAGCCATGGATGCCGACCTCGTGGCCGGCGTCGACATTGGCGCGCTGCTCGTCGGGATAGAGCTTCGCGACGACCGCGGGCACGAAGAAGCTCGCCTTGATGCCGTGGCGGTCGAGCAGGCGCCGGATGCGCGGGATGCCCTGGCGGTTGCCGTACTGGCCCTGGCTGAGGCGGCCCGGCGAGGTCTGCCCCTCGCGCAGCGTGCCCGTCTCGTGGTCGGAGTCGAAGGACAGCGCGACCGCGCAGCGCGCGCCGCCCGGCCAGGACTTCGGCGCCAGCGAACGCCCGGCGCGCACCTTGTCGACGATCTGCCGCCAGACCGGATCGGCCCATTGCCAGGGCTCCTGGCCCTCGGGAATGAAGCTCGGCCGCGTGATCTTGTTCATGTCGTCCTCCGCGTGTCTGTCCCCCCGGGGACGTCACTCGCGGCGGCCGCTCGCCGCCTCGAACCCGTCCACCAGCTTGCGGAGGATACGCCGGCCTTCCTCGTTTTTCGACTTCCGCGCGGCATCGATCTCGGACATCCGGCCGGAGAGCGCCTCGACCGAGCGCCGGCAGGCCTCGAGCCGCCGCGCCACCCGCAGCAACGCCAGCAGGTTGAGCGTCGCGAGCAGGGCAAGCGGGAAGACCGCCGCCAGGAGCCCGGCATGCCGCGGTGCCGCGGCAAGCGCCTCGCGCAACGCATCCATCGTCTCGACCAGCGCCTCGACCAAGCGATGCCCCTCCCGGTTGCGCGGACGACGCTCGCATGGAGGGCATGGCTACGGAACCGCGCGAAGGGCGTGGCCCCTACTCCGCTCGCGCGGGCCGCGTCGCGCGGGTCACGAGGTCGCGGCCCTCGCCGCGCGGGGGCGGCGGCCGGATCCTGCCGCCCATGACGCTCCCGCGCCGCGCCCTCGCTCCCGTCCTCCTCGCCGCCCTCGTCCTGTGCGCGATGCCGCGTCCCGTGCCCGCGCAGGATCCCGCCACGGCGCAGTGGTGCCTCGACCCGCAGCGCGCCACGCTCGCCCGCGCCCTGCCCGGGCGCTGCGCGGGGATCGTGGTCGACGACGAGACGGCGCGGCTGGTCGAGGCGGAGCGCGCGCGGCGCGTGCGCGAGGCGCTGCAGCGCGCGCCCGCGCGGCACGGGCCCGGCGCCTTCCAGCAACCGGAGGCCGCGCCCGGCGCGGCCGGGGATCCCGCGCGCGGGCGGCGCGAGAAGATGGCGGGCACCGGCTTCCTGGTGGACGGTGCCGGGAACGCGGTCACCAGCCTGCACGTCGTCGCCGGCTGCGGCCTCGTCACGGTGGCGGGGTTCGACCGCGTGCGCATCGCGGCGCGCGTCGTCGCGGTCGCGCGCGAGAGCGACCTCGCGCTGCTCGCGACCGGCCGCGCCGCGCCCGCTGCCGTCGCCACGCTCAGCCCGCGCCCGGGCCGCCCGGCGGACACGCGGGCGATGGCGGTCGGCCATTCCCTGCTCGGCCAGCCCAGCGCCTCGGCCACCGCGGTCGACGCGATCGTGCCGCCGGGCGCGGCGGCGACCGCGCACTGGCGCTTCGCCTTCCGCGGCAAGCCCTATCCCGGCCATAGCGGCAGCCCGCTGCTCGATTCCTTCGGCGAGGTGATCGGCGTCGTGCATGCCCGCGCCCCGGAGCCGGGCAGCGGGCCGGAGGGCCGCAACGACCCGCGCATCGGCCTCGCGGTCAGCCTGGCCGCGCTGCGCGCCTTCCTCGCCGCCAACGGCGTCCATGCGCGCGACGGCGACCGGCGCGAGGCGCTGGCGCCCGATGTCCTGCTGGAGCGCGCGCGGCGCTACGTGCTGCGCGTCGGCTGCTGGAGCTGAGGCTCAGAGGTCCCAGCGGACCCGGTCGGCCGGCATGTCGATGCCGCGCCAGAGGCCCTTGATGTCGGCCACCAGGCCGCCGGGCACGGTCAGGGCGGCGATGCGCGCGGCGTCGAAGGCGGCATAGTCGCGATGCGGGACGGCGAGGACGATCCCGTCGAACTGGCCGAGCGAGCCGAGGTCGCGCGCGAGCTCGACGCCGTATTCGTGGCGCGCCTCGTCGCGGTCGGCGAGCGGGTCGTGGACGACGACCTCGTGGCCCCAGTCGCGCAGGCCGCGCACCACGTCGATGACCTTGGAGTTGCGCAGGTCGGGAACGTTCTCCTTGAAGGTGAGGCCGAGCACGAGGATCCGCGCGGCGCGCCGCTCGCGGCGCTGGCGCGCCAGCATGCGCGCGACCTGGTCGGCGACGTAGAGCCCCATCTGGTCGTTGATCCGCCGCCCCGCGAGGATCACCTCGGGATGGTGGCCGAGGCGCTGCGCGAGGTCGGCGAGGTAGTAGGGATCGACGCCGATGCAGTGCCCGCCGACAAGGCCCGGCGCGAAGGGCAGGAAGTTCCACTTCGTGCGCGAGGCCGCGAGCACGTCGTGCACGGAGATGCCGATGCGCTGGAAGATCATCGTGATCTCGTTCACGAAGGCGATGTTGATGTCGCGCTGCGCGTTCTCGATGACCTTGGCCGCCTCGGCCGTGCGGATGTCGCGCGCGCGGAACACGCCGCCCGAGGTGACCTGGCCGTAGACCGCGGCGATGCGCTCGAGCGCCTCGGGCGACTGGCCGGCGACGACCTTGGTGATGCGCTCGACCGTGTGCTCGCGGTCGCCGGGGTTGATGCGCTCGGGGCTGTAGCCGAGGAAGAAGTCCCTGCCGCAGGAAAGGCCCGACGCGCGCTCGATCTCCGGCCCGCAGACCTCCTCGGTCACGCCCGGATAGACCGTGCTCTCGAGCACCATGATCCCGCCCTTCGAGATCGCCGCGCCGACGCTGCGGCAGGCCGCGCGCACCGCGCCGAGGTCCGGGCGGTTGGACCCGTCGACCGGCGTGGGCACGGTCACGATGAACATGCTGCAGCCGCGGATCGCCTCGATGTCGCTCGCGAAGGAGAGGCCGCGCGCCGCGGCGAGCGCCGCGGGCTCGACCTCGCGCGTGCGGTCGTGGCCGGCGGCAAGCTCGGCGATGCGCCCGGCGTCGATGTCGAAGCCGACCACCGGCATGTGGCGCGCCAGCGCGACGGCGAGCGGCAGCCCGACATAGCCGAGCCCGATGACGGCGACGCGTTCGCTCATGGACGACTCCCTCGCGGCGAAGGCGCCCGGCGATGGGAATTGCTGCCGGGCCAGCGCCCCTTTGCCACCAAATCCGGCCGCGCGCCAGCGTCCAGGCCTCAGCGGGACGCCTTGCCGCGCCAGGCCAGCACGGCCTCGTACCAGAGCATCCCCGCGAGCTCGTGGATCGCGCTCGCGGAGCGGTCGAGCGCGCGCGTGCGCGGCAGCAGGGCGCCGAGGCTCAACGGGTCGGGGTCCGCGTGCACGACCGAGCCGACCGGCGCCGGGACAGAGGCGATCCCGGCCGCGGCGAATGCGCGCATCGAGCGCGGCATGTGCTCGGCATGCGTCACCAGCAGCACCGTCGCGACGCCCTCGGGAAGCAGGATCCGCGCGCTCAGGGTCGCGTTCTCCATCGTGTTGCGCGACGCGCCCTCGACCCAGCGCACCTCGACGCCGAAGTCGCGCTCGGCCGCCACGCGCATCGCCTCCCCGAGCCCCGGCCTGAAGCGCGGCGGCGTGCCGCCGCCGGTCACCAGCAGCGGCAGGCCGGTCCGGCGATGGAGATGCACGCCATGCCTCAGCCGCGCGAGCGTCGCCGGGCCGATCGTGGCCTCGCCATACTCGGGCGCCACCGCGCGATAGTCGGCGGAGAGCACGACGATCGCCTGCGGCTCGCGCGCGGCGGCGGCGGGCGTGCGCGCCTCGACCATGCGCTGGAGGCCATTGGCGACCGGCAGCGTGGCGAGGGCGAGGAAGCCCGCCAGGAAGATGCAGCACGCGATGCGCCCCTTCCGTCCCCCCGCGAGCGCTGCCGCAAGGGCGAGGAACGCCAGCGACCAGGGCGGCATCAGGATCGGCTTGAGCCAGTTCAGGTCGGTCCAGTCCATGCGCCCTCGCCTTGGCCCCGCGGCATGCGCCGCGGCAGGCGCGCCACCCGCCCGCCAGCGGGAGTAAGCGCTGCGCGCGGCCTCGGCGCCCGCGGCTTCAGGTTAGAGACAAGGCCCCCATGCGCGCCAGACCCGGTCGCGCGGGACCGAAGCGAGGCCCGCCCCGCCCGATGCCCAAGGCCGAGCGCGACGAGACCGACATGCAGCCCGGGCTGGCCCGGGCCTGGCGGGAGGCCGCGATCGCGATCGCGATCGGGACCTGCGCCCTGCTGCTCGCCTTCCGCGAGCCGGCTCTCGCCGCCGCGAGGGTCTGGGCCTCGTCGGCGACCTTCAACCACTGCTTCCTCGTCGTGCCCATCTCCGCGTGGATGCTGTTCGAGCGGCGCGAGGTCTTCGCGACGATCCGGCCGCGCCCGAGCCCGCTCCTGCCCGCCCTCGCGGCGCTCGCCGGCGGTGGCGCCTGGCTCGCGGCCGACGCGGCGGCGATCTACGAGGCGCAGCAATTCGCGCTGGTCGGGCTGCTGCAATGCCTCTTCCTCGCGGTGCTGGGGCCGCGCGCCTGGCGCGCGCTGCTCGCGCCGTCGCTCTACCTGTTCTTCCTCGTGCCGACGGGCGAGCAGCTCGTCCCGCCGCTCCAGGACGTGACGACGCGCTTCATCGTCGCCGGGCTCGACGCGCTCGCCATCCCGAACCACGTCGACGGCGTCTTCATCTCGACGCCGCGCGGCGACTTCCACGTCGCCGAGGCCTGCGCGGGGCTGCGCTTCCTGGTCGCCTCGCTCGCCTATGGCGTGCTCTTCGCCGTGCTCGTGCTGCGCGGCACGGGACGGCGCCTCGCCTTCGTGGCGCTCTGCGCGGCCGTGCCGGTGCTCGCGAACGGGCTGCGCGCGCTCGGCATCGTGCTCGTCGCCTACTGGACGAACCATGCCTACGCGGCGGGCGTCGACCACCTCGTCTATGGCTGGGGCTTCTTCGTCGTCGTCACCATGCTGCTGACGCGGCTCGGCTTCGCCATGCGCGAGGCGCCGGACGGGCCGGCGGCGCCGGCGGCCGCGCGCCTCGCCACGATGGATCGCGCGGCGCCACGATGCCCGGCGGCTCTGGCCTCGTGCCTCGTCGTCGCGCTCGCCTGCGCCGGCCCGCTGCTCTCGGCGATGCTCGAGGCACGCGCCCGGGAGGCGGCCGGCGCCTGGGACGGGCTCCACGTCTCCACGACGTCGCCGCGCTGGATCGAGGCAGGACCCGTGGAGGACTGGCGCCCCGCCTTCCCGACGGCGAGCGCGCGGCGCGCGGCGCGCTTCGAGGATGGAAGCGGCCGCGCGGTCGATGTCCACCTCGCCTCCTACGCGCGCCCGCGCAAGGGCGCCGAGCCCGCGGGCTTCGGCAACGAACCGCATGACCGCGGCTGGCGGCGCCTCGCCGATGGCCGCGCCCTCGTCGAGGTCGACGGCCATGCGCTCCAGGTCCGCATGCTGCGCATCGCGGCGGGCAACGCGCGGCGCGTCGTGCTTGCCTGGTACTGGGTCGATGGCGGGCATGCAGGCCCGGCGCTCGCCGCCAAGCTCGGGCAGCTGCGCGGCCGGCTGCTCACGGGCCGCGAGGCGGCGGCGGCGATCCTGCTCTCCGTGGCCCAGGACGACGACGACGCGGCGCTCGCGACGCTGCGCGACTTCCTGTCCGATGGCGCGCGCTTCGCCCCGGCGTCCCCGGCCGGGCGTTCCTAGGATGTGCGGCCTGGTCGCGATCTTCGACTCCGCCGGGCGGCGCGCGATCGACGGCGCGGCGCTCGCGCGCATGACCGCCGCGCTCGCCCATCGCGGGCCCGATGGCGAGGGCTTCCATGTCGAGCCGGGGCTCGGCCTCGGGCACAGGCGCCTCGCGATCATCGACGTCGCGGGCGGCGCGCAGCCGATGGCGAGCGCGCGCGGCGACGTCGTCGTCGCCTTCAACGGCGAGATCTACGGCCACGAGGCACTCGCGCGGCGCCTGCGCGCGGCCGGCCATCGCTTCGCGACGCGCAGCGACACGGAAGCGATCCTCCATGCGTGGGAGGAATGGGGCGAGGCCTGCGTCGAGCACCTCGACGGCATGTTCGCCTTCGTCCTCTGGGACAGGCGGCGCGAGTTGCTCTTCGCCGCGCGCGACAGGCTTGGCGAGAAGCCGCTCCACGTCGCGCGGCTGGACGACGGCACGGTCCTGCTCGCCTCGGAGATCAAGGCGCTCGCCGCGCATCCCGGCGTCGGGCGGCGCCTCGACCCGCGCGCGATCGAGGACTTCCTCGCCTACGGATACATCCCCGACCCGCGCACGATCCTCGAGGGCGTCCGGCGGCTGGAGGCCGGCTGCACCCTCTCGCTGCGGCGGGGCGCGCGCGACGCACCCTCGCCGCGGCGCTACTGGCGCCCGCGCTTCCGCGCGGACCCGGCGATCGACGAGGCCGCGGCGACGACGCGGCTGCGCGCGGCGCTGGGCGAGGCGGTGCGAAGCCGCATGCTCGCCGACGTGCCCATCGGGGCCTTCCTGTCGGGAGGGATCGATTCGAGCGCGGTCTGCGCCTTGATGGCCGAGGCGGCGACGCGCCCGGTGGAGACGTTCTCGATCGGCTTCGCCGGAAGCACCGAGGACGAGAGCGCGCATGCGCGCCATGTCGCGGGGCATCTCGGCACGCGACATCGCGCGGAGGACGCCGGCGGGCCGTCGCTGGCGGCGCTCGACCGGGTCGCCGCGATCCACGACGAGCCGTTCGGCGATCCCTCCGCGGTGCCGACGATGCAGCTCTGCGCGGCGGCGCGACGCCATGTCGCCGTGGCGCTGTCCGGCGATGGCGGCGACGAGGTGTTCGGCGGCTACCGGCGGCATCTCTGGCACGTTCGCGAGGAGATGGCGCGGCGCCTCGTCCCCGGCCGCGCGGGCCGCGCCGTCCTCGCCGCGCTTGCCGCCGCCTGGCCGAAGGCGGACTGGGCGCCGCGGCCGCTGCGCGCGAAGTCGACCCTGCGCGAGCTCGCGATGGAGCCGCTGCCGGCCTATTTCCACAGCGTCTGCGCGATCCCCGACGCCCTGCGCGCGCGGCTCCCCACGGCGCGCATGCGCCGCGAGCTCGACGGCTACCACGCGCTCGAGGTGCTCGCGCGCCACGCCGAGGACGCGCCGCGCGACGACGCGCTGTCCTGGGCCCAGCACATCGACCTCGCGACATGGCTGCCCGGCTGCATCCTCGCCAAGGTCGACCGCGCGAGCATGGCGGTGGGGCTGGAGGCACGCGCGCCCTTCCTCGACCACCGGCTGGTCGAATGGGCCGGGACCCTCCCGCGTCGCCTGCGGCTGCGTGGCGGCGAGGGGAAGTGGATCCTCAGGCGCGCGATGGACGGGCTGCTGCCGCCGGGCATCCTCGCGCGCCGCAAGCAGGGCTTCGTGATGCCGCTCGCGCGCTGGCTGCGCGGGCCCGGCGGCGAGGAGGCGCGCCGGGTGCTGCGCGGCGGCGCGATCGCCGATGGCGGCCTGCTGGAGGCGGATGCCATCGCCGGGCTGCTGGAGGCGCATCGCTCGGGCCTCTCGGACCACGCGCGGCCACTCTGGCTGCTGCTCTGCCTCGAGGCCTTCCTGCGCCGGCAGGAGGGGTCGAGCCTGGCCGGCGCCTAGTCGAGGCGCCGGAGCAGGCCCTGCGCGCCTTCGTGGCCGGGGCGTTCGGCGAGCAGCGCGCGCGCGAGGCGGCGCGCCTCCTCCGCATCCCCCGTCCGCGCGAGCGCCTCGGCGAGGCGCAGCCTGATCCGCGCGTCGGTCGGCGCCGCCGCGGCGGCCGCGCGCAGGTGGCCGAGGCCCGACTGCGTGTCGCCCGCGACGACGAGCAGCCAGCCCAGCGTGTCGGCGATCGACGGATCCGCGGGCGCGAGCGCATGGGCGCGCCGCGCGAGGTCGAGCGCGCGCGCGTCGCCCGTCTCGCCGAGGAGCCACGCGAGGTTGTTGAGGACGGCGGGGTCGTCCGGCGCGAGGCGGTGGAGCGTCTCGGTCTCCGCGAGCGCCTCCGGCAGACGCCCCGCGTCGATCAGCAGCGCGGCGAGCTGGAAGCGCACGCGCGCGTCGCCCGGCACCCGGGACAGCCAGTCCCGCGCGAAGGCGATCGCGCCCGGCGCGCCGTCCTGGCCGCGCAGCCGGGCGGCCACGAGCCTCGCCGCGGCGGCGCGGCCGCCGGCGCGGTCGCCCTCCTGCGCCAGCGCCGCCTCCCATGCCGCGCGCGCGCCCGCCTCGTCGCCCGAGGCCGCGAGCGCGTCGCCGAGGCGCAGCCGCGCGCCCGGCATCGCCGGGTCGAGCGCGGCGGCGCGGCGGAACATCGCGGCCGCGTCGACATGCTCGCGCGCGGCCATGTGGACGCGGCCGAGCATGTCGCTGGTGCGCGCGTCTCCCGGTGCGATGGAATGCGCCGCGCGCGCCACGACCAGCGCCTTCGCGGCCTCTCCCCGCGCGGCGAGGAGCTCGGCGAGCGCGAGGCGCGGCGCCAGCGCGCGCGCATCCGCCTGCGCCGCGCCCTCCAGCAGCGCCTGCGCGCGCCCGGGCGCGCCGCGGCGCAGTTCCAGGGCGGCCAGCGCCATCGCGGGCATCGGGTCGCGCGGCACGAGCTTCGACTGGCGCTCGAGCAGCGCGGCGGCCTCCTGCACGCGGCCGCGCTCCGCGAGCAGCGCGGCGAGGCGCAGCGCGGCGCCGGAGAAGGATGGCGCGGCCGCGAGGGCCTTGCGCAGCGCCGCCTCCGCGCCGTCGGCGTCGCCCTCCGCCGCGGCGATCAGCCCGGCGTAGAAATGCGGCAGCGCGCCGTTGGGCGTCGCGGCGGCGAGCCGCGCCACCGCCTCGCGCGCCCGGTCGAGCCGGCCGTCGCGGATCAGCGTGACGACAAGCAGGTCGGAGGCTCCCCTCAGCCCGGGCTCGCGCAGCAGCGCGGCCTCCAGCCTCTCGATGCCCGCCGCCGCGCGGCCGGCCTGGATCTCGCTGGCGCCGAGATTGGCGAGGATCGAGCCGCTGCCCGGATCGACGCGCGACGCGGCCTCGAGCGCGCTCGCGGCCTCGTCGAAGCGGCCCGCGCGCATCAGCGCCTCGCCCAGCAGCGCGAGATAGGCGGGATCGGCCTCTCCCGCGGCGCGCACCGGCTCGAGCGTCTGCAGCGCGCGGCGATGGTCGCCCGCGCGCAGCTGCAGCGCCGCGAGCAGCCGGCGCGCGGGCAGGTGCCCGGGGCGCGCGGCGAGCAGCTTGTTGAGGCTGGTCTCCGCCTGCTGCGGGCGGCCGAGGTTGGCGCTCACCAGCGCGTCGAGGTGCAGCCCCGCGGGGAAGGACTGCACGAAGCCCTGCACCTGCTGCAGGATCTCCCCCGCCTTCGCCATCTCGCCGCGATGCGCGAGCAGCAGCGCCCGCAGGTAGAGCCCATGCGGATGGCGCGGCGCGACGGCGAGGATCGCGTCGGCGTCCTGCGCCACGTCCTCGACGCGCGCCTCGGCGAGCGCGAGGTCGGCGCGCGCCACGCGCGCGGGGATGGCGGCCTGGTCCGCCGCCACCGCGGCATCGAGGTCGAGGCGCGCCGCCGCCGCGTCGCCCGCCGCGCGGCGCAGCTCCGCGCGCGCCAGCAGGGCCTCGGAGTTGCCGGGCTCGAGCGCCAGCGCCTGGTCGACGAGGCGCGTCGCCTCCGCCGCGTCCTTGCGTCGCGCCGCAATGCGCGCGAGGCCGAGCTGCGCGGTGGCGGTGGGGACGAGCGCGAGCGACGCGCGGTACTCCGCCTCTGCCTCCGGCAGCTGGCCGAGCGCGAGCCGCGCCATGCCGCGGAAGCCGAGCAGCGCGGCCTCCGTGGCCGCGGCCCTGCCCCCGGGCCTGAGCTC
>JBEGVV010000159.1:0-6812 GCA_041178225.1 Pseudomonadota bacterium
TTCCTGTCCGGCGCGAACATGACGCTGCCGAAGAAGATGTTCGACAACATCATGATGGAGATCGACCCGACGATCGCGGCCGTCTCCGTCATGCAGATCCTGCTGGTATCCGCGGCGATGCTCCTGATCGGCCGCCATGGCCGGGGCCTCGCGGACAGCGCGCGCTGAAGGGGACGGGACGCATGGCCGAGACGATCTTCCACAAGGACTTCAAGCCATCGCCCTACTGGTGGGAGGCGTGGCGCCCGTCGAACGCGCTGAGCCAGGACCCGCCGGCGCGCACCGACGTGCTCGTGATCGGCGCCGGCTATGGCGGGCTGTCCACCGCCCTGGAGCTCGCGCGCTCGGGCGTCGACGTCACGGTCCTCGAGCGCCACGTCTTCGGCACCGGCGCCTCGACGCGCAATGGCGGCGGCGTCAGCGGCGGCACGACGATGGGCAAGGGCTTCTCGGGCAAGGGCGTCGGCAGCGACCAGGAAGCCTGGAAGCGCATCATGGAGCGCATGCTCGCCGACGCCGCGGACTCGCTGGCGCAGGTGGAGACCGTGATCAGGCGCGAGGGCATCGAATGCCACTGGCGCATGAACGGCCGCTTCTCGGGCGCGTACACGCCGGGCCACTATCGCGACCAGGCCGCGAAGGTCGGCACCTACAACGAGACGGCTGGCCTCGGCACCTACATGGTCCCGCGCGAGCGCCAGCGCGAGGAGATCGCCTCCGACTACTACCATGGCGGCATGGTCGTGGAGCGCACGGGCCAGCTGCATCCCGCGCTCTACTTCGGCGGGCTGCTGGAGGCGACGCATCGCGCGGGTGCGCGGCTCTGCGCCAACTGCCCGGCCGACCGCATCGAGCGCAAGCCGGCGGGCTTCGTCGTGACGACGCCCAAGGGACGGATCGAGGCGCGCGAGCTCGTCATCGCCACCAACGGCTACACGACCGACGTCACGCCGACGCTGCGCCGCCGCCTCGTGCCAGTCGCGAGCCACATCATCGCGACGGAGGAGCTGCCCGAGGACCTCGTGCGCAGCCTGATCCCCAGGAACCGCGTCGTGTCCGACACCAAGCGCGTGCTCTGCTACTACCGGCAGTCGCCCGACATGAGGCGCGTGGTCTTCGGCGGGCGGGCACGCTTCACGCAGGTGCCGCCGGAAGTGAGCGCGCCGGTGCTGCACGGCTACATGCTCGATCGCTGGCCGCAGCTGCGCGGCGTGAAGGTCACCCATGCCTGGACGGGCAACGTCGCCTTCGCCTTCGACTTCCTGCCGCACATGGGGCAGGAGCAGGGCATGCACTACCTCATGGCGTGCAACGGCTCGGGCGTCGCGATGATGAGCTATCTCGGCTTCCAGACCGCGCGGAAGATCGTCGGCGGCTCGAACGCGCCGGCCAACGCCTTCGACGGCCGCCCCTTCCCGACGATGCCCTTCTATCGCGGCGACCCGGAATGGGTGCTGCCCTTCGTCGGCGCGTGGTACCGCGCGCGCGACTGGTGGGACAGGATGAGGGCGTAGCCGCGGCGAGGCGGAAGGACCTGCGCCCGCGCCCCGGCATGACGTCGTGCCGTCAACCGGGGCGGCGGCTTGCGGCGTTGATCGCGCTCCAGATCCGCGCCGGGGTCAGGGGCATCTCGACCTGCCGGACGCCTAGCGGCGCAAGGGCATCGCAGATGGCATTGATGACAGCCGTGAGTGAACCCACCGTGCCGGCCTCGCCAACGCCCTTGGCCCCGAGTGCGTTGACCGCAGTGGGCACGTCGCGGGTCTCGATGCGCATCTCGGGCATGTCCGCCGCGCGCGGCATCGCGTAGTCCATGAAGGAGCCGGTGACGAGCTGCGCGCTCCGCGGGTCGAAGGCGACGGATTCCATCAGGGCCTGGCCCAGCCCCTGCGCGACGCCGCCATGGATCTGGCCATGGACGAGCACCGGGTCGAGGACGCGCCCGACATCCTCGACGATCGAGTAAGCAATCGTCTCGGCGACGCCGGTCTCCGGGTCCACCTCGACCTCGCAGACATGGCAGCCGTTCGGGAAGGTCACGGTCGGAGGCTGGAAGAGGAAGTCGCCGCGCAGCCCGCCCGCGCCGCCATCCGGTGCAGCCTGCCCGCCGGCCAACGCGGCGACCTCCTGCAGTCCGACGCATCGGTCGGTGCCGATCACGCGGAAGAGCCCATCCGCGTATTCGATGTCCGCCGACGACGCCTCAAGCCTGTCCGCTGCGATCGCGCGCCCGGCCTCGATCGCGGCGTCGACCGCGCCAGAGACCGCGGTACCGCTGACGCAGAGCCCGGCCGACCCTCCGCTGCCCCGCCCGGAAGGCAGTGCATCCGTGTCGCCCTGCAGGTAGGAGACCCGCTCGACGGGGATCCCGAGGCGCGCGGCGACCATGCGCGACCAGCCAGTCTCCAATCCCTGCCCCACCGACATGGCGCCCGTGACGACCCGCACATTCCCATCGGCGCCGATCTCGATCCGCGCGGCATCGGACAGCACCTTCCCCCAGGGGCCGCCCGCGACCTCGATCGGGTTGCAGATGCCAAGCCCGCGCAAGCGACCCCGGCACGCTGCTTCCGCGCGGCGCGCGGGGAACCCGGCGATGTCGGCGAGCCGCGCCGCGGCCTCCATGTTGGCCTCGAAGTCGCCGCAGTCATACCTGAACAGGAAACCCGTGTCGTACGGCATGGCCGAGGCAGGGACGAGGTTCCGGCGGCGCAGGGCGAACGGATCGATGCCCATCTCGGCGGCCGCCATGTCGATCACGCGCTCGAGGGCGAAGGTCGCGTCGGGGCGGCCGGCGCCTCGATAGGGTGCCGTGGGGTTCGTGTTGGTGAAGACGCCCGCGACCTCGGCGTGTATCGCTGGGATGCGGTAGACGCCCGCGATGCCCCCGATATTCGTGATCGGACCCAGCGACCTCCCGGAAAGATAGGCGCCGACATTGACCTGGTAGCTCACGTCGAGGGCGAGGAAATTCCCCGCTTCGTCGAGGGCGAGGGCGACATCCATCGCCACGTCGCGCGCATGGTCGTCGCCGAGGAACGCTTCCGCGCGCCCGGAGATCCAGCAGAGCGGACGGCCAAGGCGCCGCGCCGCCCAGCACGTGGCGACATCCTCCCGGCACAGGTCCGCCTTGAGCCCGAACGCCCCGCCGACGTCGCCGGCGACGACGCGTATGGCCTGGCGGGGAAGGCGCAGCGCGGCTGCCAGCCCGTCGCGCAGGCCGTATGGCGTCTGCGTCGCCGCCCTGACGACAAGCCGGTCGCCTTCCGGGATGGCGATCGTGACGCGAGGCTCCATGGGCGACGCATGGACCCGCGACAGGCGCTGCGTGACGCGGGTCACGCGATGCGCGCCGCCAAGCACCCGCGACACCTCCTCGCGCGCGCCATGGCTCCACAGGAAGGCTAGGTTGCCGGGCGCCATGGGCCACAGCACCTCCGCGCCTGGCCGCCTCGCCTCGTCCACGTCGGCGGCTGCCGGCAGAGGCGTGCACGCGACCTCGACGAGTTCGGCGGCATCGAGGGCCTCGGACTGCGTCCGCGCGACCACCATGGCAACGGGTTCCCCGAGGTGGCGCACCCTGCCATCGGCGAGCACGGGCCGCGGCGTCAGCGGCGCGGGCGCCCCGCCAGGCAGCACCAGCCCCACCTGCTGGCCGAGCGCGCCGACGCCATCGGCGGCAAGGTCCGCCGCAGTGAAGACGCCGACCACGCCGGGCATGGAGCGCACGGCATCCAGGACGACGCCCCCAAGGATCGCATGGGCATGCACCGCCCGGACGAAAGCGACATGGCCGGCCCCAGGCGGGACGCGGTCTGCCGCGAAGGCCCCCTTGCCCGACAGGAGCCGCTGGTCCTCGATCCGTCGTCCGGTCGTCGTCATCACCCTGCTCCCATCGCGGCTGCTTCCGCGCAGATCCATGCCTCGAAGCGTCGTACCTTCTCGAACGCGCGCGCCCGCTGCGGGCAGATGAGGAAATACGCCCCCTTCGTCGGCACGCGAAGCTGGAACGGCGCGACGAGGCGTCCCGCCGCAAGGTCGTCGGCCACCAGCGCCGTCTGGGCCATGGCGACGCCGAGCCGGTCGATCGCGGCCTGGTAGGCGAGGCTGGAATTCTCGAACTTGAGCCCGCTATTGCCATCGATGCCGGAGAGGCGCGCCGCGGCGAGCCAGACCGGCCAGTCCCCGGGCCTGTGCAGCGAGCAGAGCAAGGTATGCTTCGCGAGGTCCGAGACGCGTCGCAGCGCGCGGCCGCGCTTGAGGAGCGCCGGGCTGCATACCGGCGTCAGCGTCTCGCCCAGCAGCCTGACGGCATGGACGTCGGGCGGCGGATGCTCCCCGGAATGGATCGCGACGTCGATCTCCTCGCGGTCGAAGTCGGTCGGCATGTGCGAGGTCGTGATCTGCACGTCGAGCGAGCGATCGAGCGCATGGAGCCTCGCCAGGCGCGGGACGACCCAGCGGATCGCGATGGTCGGGGGCAGCTTGATGCGCAGCGTGCGCGCGTCCTCGCCGCCGAAGATCGAGCGGGTCGCCGTCTCGAGGCGCTCGAACACGTCACGCAGCGACCGGAAGTAGCGGTCGCCGCGATCCGTCAGCTCGATCGCGCGATGGGAGCGCAGGAAGAGCTTCGCGCCGAGTTCCTGCTCGAGCCGCGCGACCTGGTGGCTCACCGCCGCCTGGGTGACGCCGAGTTCCCGCGCCGCGAGCGTGAAGCTCCGGCAGCGCGCCGCGGCCTCGAAGGCGCGCAGGGCGTTGAGGGGAGGATGCCGGCGCATTCCGCGCATCCGATCAAAGGCGCCGAAGGCGCCTGTCGATGGCGAGCAGGATGCTGCTGACAGCGCCAGCGAAGACGATGAGCAGGAAGGTGATCGACATGATCACGTCGACGTTGTGCAGCCCGATCGCGTTCATCAGCATGTAGCCGAGGCCTCGCTGCGAGGCGAACATCTCGCCCAGCAGGGTCCCGATGAGCGTGAGGGACAGGCCGATCCTGATGCCGGAGAAGATCTCCGGCAGCGCCGCCGGGATGAGGACGCGCAGGACGGTCTCGCGGGTCGAGTAGTTCAGGACGCGGGCCGTCTTGACGAAGATCGGCCTGACGTTGCGGACCGCGTTGATGGTGAAGAGCGCGATCGGGATGAAGCCGTGCAGGGCGCCGAACGCGATCTTCGCCGATATGCCAAGGCCGAAGGTCAGCAGCAGGATCGGGTAGAGGGTCACCTTCGGCAGCGAATACAGCGCGACGAGGACAGGCTCGAAGACCTGCCCCGCAAGCTTCCGGAAGCCGAGGGTGAGCCCGATCGCGAGGCCAAGGGCGAGGGCTATCGCGATGGCCGCGCCGAATGCCTTCATCGATTCGACGACGTGGGGCCAGAAGCTGGGCCGCTCCAGCAGCATCCACGTGTACTGCATCGTCGACAGCGGTGACCGCAGGGCGACGTCGCCCACGACCCAGTAGAGCGCCTGCCAGGCGACGAGCGCGCCAGCGACCATCAGGACGGTCCCGCGCCAGGTGCCGCCGGCCCTCACTGGAGGAGCCCCCGGCGAGCGAGCAGTCGCTTCTCCCACGTGCCGACGGCGAGGTTGACCGCGATCGACACGATCAGGATGAGAAGGATCAGGGGATACATCGTGGCATTGTCGAAGTTCGTGTAGGCGAAGGAGATCTCGAAGCCGATCCCGTCGCTGGACATCACGAACTCGGATCCGATGATCCCGATCAGCGAGTAGGCGACGGCGAACTTTACGCCCGTCAGGACATAGGGGGCGGCGCACGGGATCGTGACCCGCAGCGCCGTCTCGAGCGGGGTCATGCCCACCACCCGGGCGGTCTTCAGCAAGGCGCGCGGCACGCGGTCGAGCCCGTTCAGCGTGTTCACGATCACCGCGATGACGCCGAGCATGAAGGCGATCATGATCTTCGGCGCGTTCCCCAGGCCGAAGAGGATGATGAGGAGGGGGTAGAAGGCGAGGACGGGTATCGCGTAGTAGGTCGCGAAGAGCGGCTCGAGCGCCTCCCGCAGGAGGCGCAGCCGCTGGATGGCGACGGCCGCGGCGATGCCCGCCGACACGGCGAGGCAGAAGCCGATGGCGGCGTTCGAGAACGTCTTGGCGATGGCTGCGTTGAGCTTTCCCGCCGCGAGCAGCACCGCGAGGTCACGCACGATCAGCGAGGGAGGCTGCATCGTGAACCTGTCGATGATGCCTCCGCGGCACATCGCCTCGAGCGCGGCCAGGAGCCCCAGGACCACGAGGGCACGCAGGACCGAGGCCTTGCGCGTCATGCCTGCGCCCCGCCCTTGCCGATGGCCTTGAGGGACTCGGTGCGCAGGGACCGCCAGAGCCGGGCGGTGATCTCGCCGAACCTCGGCGTCTCGACCACGCGGCTGTCCCTGTCGCGGCTCCACCCGGTCTCGATGACGTCGATGAGGCGCCCGGGACGCGCGGACATCACCCCGATCCGGTCCGCGAGCATCGCCGCCTCGTCGAGAGCATGCGTGATGAGGAAGATCGTCGCCCCGGTCTGCCGCCACAGCCGCAGCACCTCCTCTCCCATCAGCAGCCGCGTCTGCTGGTCGAGCGCGCCGAAGGGCTCGTCCAGCAGGATGAGCCTCGGCGCCATGACCAGGGTACGCGCGATGCAGACGCGCTGCCGCATCCCACCCGAGAGCTGGGCGGGATAGGCGGCCGCGAAGTCGCGCAAGCCCATCATTTCGAGCGCCGAGGCCACGCGCGCGTCGCGCTCGGCGGCCGGCAGCGCCAGCTTGTCGAGGCCGACCCGGATGTTCGCCGCGACCGTGAGCCAGGGG
>JBEGVV010000160.1:0-25767 GCA_041178225.1 Pseudomonadota bacterium
GGCCGAGGCCGATGGCCAGGCGCAGCGCCGGATCGCCGCCGGCGTCGCGCGCGCGCAGGATGGCGACGCCGAGCACCGCGGAGGCCGAGGTCAGCAGCACGGCCAGCGCGCCCATCGCGCGGTAGATGTTCACCATCGCCTGGCTCGCGACGTTGAAGTGCGAGGCCACGCCATGGGCGGCCGCGCCGACGATCCAGGCCATCTCGAGCGCCACCGCGACGGCGACCGCGCGCGACATCAGGCGATGCGGGCGACGCTCGACGAAGCCCGCGGGCAGCCAGCCCGCGAACCAGGCGAGGGTGCAGAGGTAGATCGCGAGCGACGCCTCGAACTTGAGCGGCTTCGCCCAGGCGGCGACGCCGCCAACGAGGCGGTCGTCGAGTGCGTGGGCCACGAGCGTCGGCAGCATGGAGACGGCGAGGATCGCGGCCGCGCCGGCGTAGAGCGGCTCGCGGCGGAAGGCCTCGCGGAGGAGGCGCGGCAGGGCGATGCAATGGCCGGTGGCGGGCGCGGCGAAGGCGATCATGGGCGGCACTCCTGCGTGGCGGCGGCGCGGGCGGCGCGCCGCGTCCAGCGCAGCGCGGAGAAGGCGAGGAAACCCGCCGGCCCGAAGAGGAAGGCGAGCACCAGGCAGGGGACGACGAGGGCGAAGGCGATCGCCTCCTCGCGCGCGCTGCGCGCGATCGCGGCGCCGACCAGGAGATCGAAGGCGAGGTAGTGGATCCAGCCCGCCAGCGCGACCAGCGGCGAGTCGAAGAGGCGCATGACATCGGCGAGGCTGCCGAAGCCGCCCTCCGCGCGCGTCCAGGAGGCAAGGATGATCCCCGCATAGGCGATGGAGAGCAGCAGCGGGATGGCCGCGCGCGCCACCGCCTGCGCGGCGCGCGGGAAGCGCGGCGAGGCGAGCAGCGCGACCCAGCCGGCGAGGGCGAGGGAATTGGCGGCCGAGAAGGCGGCCTCGGGCGGGAGGATCATCGGCGCTGGTCTCCACGGTTATTCTTGTCGGTGGCAAGATTGATCGCAGGTTTATCCAGACAATGTCTAGACACGAATTTGACGTCGTCAGGATGGCGGCATAGACATGGCCCATGCCGAGCAAGCCGACCCGTTCGCGCCGTCGCGCCGCGCCCTACCACCATGGCGACCTGCGCGCGGCGCTGCTGCGCGCCGCCGAGGAGGAACTGGCCGAGCGCGGCACGGAGGATTTCTCGCTGCGCGGCGTGGCGCGGCGCGTGGGCGTGAGCCACGCCGCGCCGGCGCATCATTTCGCCGATGCCGGCGCGCTGCTGACCGCGCTCGCGGCCGAGGGGTTCCGCCGCTTCCTCGCCACGCAGCGCGATCACCAGGCGCGCGCGCCAGCCGATCCGCGCGCCCAGCTCCTCGCGGCGGGCGCCGGCTATGTCGCCTTCGCCGCCGCGAACCCCGCGCTGTTCAGGCTGATGTTCGCCTCGCAGCGCCCCGATCGCCGCGATGCGGAACTCTGCGAGGCGGCGCGCACGGCCTTCGAGCATCTCGCGCAGGGCGTCGCGGCGGCCAATCCGCAGGGCGGGTCGCCCGGGCTCGACATGATGGCAGCCTGGGCGATGGCCCACGGCATCGCGGACCTGCTCAACGCGGGCCAGCTCGACCTGCTGGTGCCCGCCGGGGCGCGCGGCGAGATGATCGCCGCGGCGCTACGCCGTGCGCTCGGCCTTGACCGGGCGGCGGGTCAGTCCTCGGCCGAGGGATAGCGCTGGCGCAGCCGCGCGATCCAGGGCGCGTCGGGGCCCAGCCATGCGGTAACGGGGCGCGGCGCGGCGCCGCGCCCGGCGAGGATCTCCTCGAGCGCCCAGGCGAGGCACAGGTTCGACGACAGCACCGGCGGCCCGCCGGCGCGGTTGAGGCGCGGCATCGCGGCGAGCGTGGGCAGGCCGGTGCCGCTGATCACCACCGCGTCGACGTCGAGCGTCGCGACGTCGTCGAGCACGGCGGTCGCCTGGCGGCTGCGCTGCGCGTAGATCGGGTGGTAGCCCTTCTCGATCGGCGCGGGCTCGCGCAGCAGCACGATGTCGTAGCCGAGCTTCGCCCAGTGCGCGAGGCACGCATCCGTCAGCCATTTCGGGTAGGGGCTGAGCATCGCCAGGCGCCGCGCGCCGATGCCCTTGAGCGCGCGGTCGATCGCGTCGACCGCGGCGACGACCGGGCGCGGCCCGTCCCAGGGGCGCTGGAACGGCGCGGGCACGCGCTCGACGAGGTAGGAGGCGCCGGTGCAGGCGACGCCGATGGCGTCCATCGGCGCGTCGGCGAAGGTCGCGATCGCCTCGTCGATGCGCTCGAAATAGGCGACGAGCCGCGCGCGCAGGTCGGGGGCGGGGCAGGTCATGCGCCCGTTGATGACCCCGACATCCGGGCCGAGCAGGACGCTGAGCTCGGGCTCGACCGTGGCGTTGGCCTGCGGCGTGAGCACGCCGACGAGGCCCGCGCGGCCATATTCGAGCGGCCCCGCCATGGCGCTATTGCTGCGCCTTCCAGGCGTCCATGATCTCCGCGCCGGTGGCGCTCCACACGCCCTTGCGCGAGAGCATGTGGCGCAGCGCCTGCTCCAGCGCGCCGATGCGATAGGGCTGGCCCGTGATCCAGGGATGCAGCGAGATCGCCATCACCCGGCCGCCCTGCGTCGCCGACTCCTCGTAGAGGCAGTCGAACTGGTCGCAGAGCTGGTCGCGGAACTCGTCGTCCGAGTGGTGGTTCTGGATCAGGATCGTGTAGTCGTCGATGTCGACGGGATGCGGCATCGCGACCAGCGGCCCGTGCGCGGTGCGCATGGCGTAGGGCATGTCGTCGTTGACCCAGTCGCAGCAATACTCGATCCCCGCGGCGGCGACGAGGTCGAGCGTCGACTTCGATTGCGACTTCGCCGGCGACAGCCAGCCGCGGACCTTGAGCCCCGGCACGCGGCGGAAGGCCTCGAGCGTCGTGGCGACCTGCTTGCGCTCGTCCTCGACCGGCAGGCCCTCGTAGTGCAGGTGGTCCATGTCCTGGCCGTTGGCGACGATCTCCCAGCCGCGCGCGACGCAGGCCTCGAGCAGCGCCGGGTAGCGCGTCGCGACCGCGGCGTTCATCGCCGCGGTGACGCGGATGCCAAGGCGGTCGAAGCTGCGCATCATCCGCCAGATGCCGACGCGGTTGCCGTAGTCGCGCAGCGTGTAGTGGCGCAGGTCCGGGTAGGAGGTCTGCATCGCGCCGGGCGGCTTGAAGGGCTTGCCCTTCATGTCGATCGGGAACCACTCGAGCGCGGGCATGACCCAGAGCGCGACGCGCGCGCCGCCGGGCCACTCGACCTTCTTCCGGCGCGGCAGGATCGACCAGTCGTAGCGGTCATGGTCCATCCCGTACTTGCGGGCGCGGTACTGCAGGTATTCCGGGGGGATGCCGGTCATGGGGCGGCTCCGACCTTGTGCGAGGCCCGTGCGAAGTCGGCCATGTGGTTGGCGATGAAGTGCTGCGCGATCTCGCGCCCCGTCGCCAGCCAGACCTTGTCGTGGCCGGTGATGTGGCGCAGCGCGTCCTCGAAGGCCTTCATGCGGTACGGCCAGCCGACGAGGTAGGGATGCAGCGGGATGCACATCACGGTGCCCGAATGCTCGCCCTCCTCGTAGAGGCGGTCGAACTGGCGCTTGATGATGTCGCCATAGGCGCGCGGGCTGACGAGGTTGACGTTGTAGGCGATGACGTCGTTCATCTCGAGCGAGTAGGGGATCGAGACGAGCGTGCCGCTCTTCGTCTTCACCGGGCTCGGCTGGTCGTCGTGGAACAGGTCGCAGACATAGCTGAGGCCCATGTCCGCCACGAGGTCGAGCGTGCGCTCGGTATAGGTGAGGGCGGGCGCGAGCCAGCCATCGAGCTTCTGCCCGGTGTGCTTCCTGATCGTGTCGATCGAGTCCTGGATGACCTCGCGCTCCTGCGCCTCGGTCATGCCGAACATGTAGCGCGTGTTGTAGGTGCCGTGGCTGTAGAACTCCCAGCCGCGCCTGGCGCATTCCTCGATGATCTCCGGATGGTGCTCGCACATCGCGACGTTGAGCGACACCGAGCCGCGCATGCCGCAGCGGTCGAAGGCCTCGAGCATGCGCCAGAACCCGGCGCGGTTGCCGTAGTCGCGGTACGAGTACCCGACAACGTCGGGATGCGGCTTGGCCCAGGCGCCGCGCGAGGGGTTCCTCGGCGGGTCGATCTCGTAGAACTCGATGTTGGGGGCGACCCAGAAGGCGACGCGCGCGCCGTTCGGCCAGGTGATCCTCGGCCGCTTCTCGTCGTAGGGCAGGTAGTCGTAGAGGCCGGGGTCTCGCCAGGTCATCGCGCGTCCCTCAGCGGTCGTTGCGCGGCGCGTAGGCTTCCATGAAGTCGATGACTTCCTGGACCGGGAGCACGTCCGCGTACTTGAGCGCCATGTCGTAGAGGTTCGCGAAGTGCGGGCTCTCGTGCTTGTCGGCCACGCATTCCTCCGGGACGATCGTGCGGAAGCTGCGCGACAGGGAGTCGACCACGGTCGCGCGCACGCAGCCCGAGGTCGAGCCGCCGGTCACGATCACCGTGTCGACGCCATGGTAGGTGAAGATCGAGCCGAGGTTGGTCTCGTGGAAGCAGGACGCGTAGCGCTTGTTGATGACGACGTCGCGCTCGTGGTCGATCTGCAGCCGGTCGTCGAACTCGGCGCGGCGCGAGCCGACCTTGATGTTCTGCAGCGAATCGGGCGTGTCGGTCCGCGTGCCCCAGACGCCGGCGTCGTCGGCATGCTTCATGTAGGCGACGTAGCTCCAGACGACCGGGCAGCCCTTGGCGCGGAACAGCGCGGCGAGGCGGTTCACGTACTCGACCTGCCGCGGGTTGGTCTCGTAGGCGGTCTTGAACTCGCCCACGGCCGTGTAGGCCTTCTGCAGGTCGACGTTGATGAGCGCGGGCTTGCGGCCGAAGCCGAAGCGACGGCGCGTCGGGTTGGCCTTGACCTCCTCGAAGAGCTGGCGGGCGGTCTTGTTCGACAATTCCATGTGCTTCGGACTCCGCTTGGGACTGGCGCGACGTTTGAGCGCCGGCCCGCGCCTGTCAAGCCGCGGCAGCGGCGGGCGCCCCTGCGCTCCCGGCGCGGCAACCCGCCGCATGCGACCCTCCGCTGCGGCGAATTGACACGACCGGGCCGTGTGCGGCACTTGCGGGGAAACGACCGCGCCCCGGCGGGCGCCGGAGGGCATGGGGGAACGCATGGCGGGATGGTCCTATGGCGACGGGCGCGGCTTTCCGCAGGAGGCCGGGGCGGGCCTCTTCCTGGTGGCGCTTGCCGCGATCGGCCTCTGGCTGGCCTGGGAGCTTCCCGTCGGCACGATGCGCGCCATGGGCCCGGGCATGCTGCCGCGCGCCCTTTGCGTCCTGGTCGGGGCGGCCGGCATCGGCCTGGTGGCTGGCGCATTCCTTGTCCCGGGGGCGCGCCTCGCGGGCTGGTCGCTGCGCGGCCCGGTCTTCGTGCTCGGCGCCATCGTGCTCTTCGGCCTGACGATCCGCACGCTGGGGCTCGCCTTCGCCGGGCCGATCGCGGTCGTCGTCGGGTCCTTCGCCAGCCCCGAGGCGCGCCTGAAGGAGACGCTGGTCTTCGCGGCGGTGCTGACCGCCCTGTGCATCGGGCTGTTCAAGTACGTGCTGCGCCTGCCCATCCCCGTCATCGCCTTCACCTGAGGCCGGTCCCATGGGCGATCTCTTCGGCAACCTGGCGCTCGGCTTCTCGGTCGCGCTGTCCCTCAAGAACGTCGCGCTGTGCTTCGTCGGCTGCATGGTCGGCACGCTGATCGGCGTGCTGCCCGGCGTCGGCCCGATCGCGACCATCGCGATGCTGCTGCCCATCACCTTCGGCCTCGACCCGGTCGGCGCGCTGATCATGCTCGCCGGCATCTACTACGGGGCCCAGTACGGCGGCTCGACGACCGCGATCCTCGTCAACATCCCCGGCGAGGCGACCTCGGTCGTGACCACGCTCGACGGCCACGAGATGGCGAAGCAGGGCCGTGCCGGCATAGCGCTTGGCATCGCCGCGATCGCCTCGTTCTTCGCCGGCACGGTCGCGACGCTGGCGATCGCGGCGCTGGGCGCGCCGCTGACGAGGCTCGCGCTGCTCTTCGGGGCGGCCGAGTACTTCGCCCTCATGGTCATGGGCCTCGTCTTCGCCGTCGTGCTCGCGCGCGGCTCGCTGCTCAAGGCGGTGGCGATGATCCTCGTCGGCCTCCTGCTCGCCACCGTGGGCACCGACCTCGAGACCGGGCAGGAACGGCTGACCTTCGGGCTCGAGGCGCTGTCGGACGGCATCGACTTCGCCGTCCTGGCCATGGGGCTCTTCGGCTTCGCCGAGATCCTGCGCAACCTCGACAACCCGGAGGCGCGCGACGTCGTGCGCGGGAAGATCGGCCGGCTCCTGCCCGGGCCCGCCGACCTGCGCGAGGCCGCGAAGCCCGTCCTGCGCGGCACCGGCCTGGGCGCGCTGCTGGGCATCCTGCCCGGGAATGGCGCGGTGCTCGGGCCCTTCGCGTCCTACACGCTCGAGAAGCGCATCGCCGCCGACCCGCGCCGCTTCGGCCGCGGCGCGATCGAGGGCGTGGCCGGGCCCGAGGCCGCCAACAACGCCGGCGCGCAGACGTCCTTCATCCCGCTGCTCACGCTCGGCATCCCGCCCAACGCGGTGATGGCGCTCATGGTCGGCGCGATGACCATCCACGGCGTCATCCCCGGGCCGCAGGTGATGACCAAGAACCCCGACCTCTTCTGGGGGATGATCGCCTCGATGTGGATCGGCAACCTGATGCTGCTGGTCATCAACCTGCCGCTGGTCGGGCTCTGGGTGCGGCTGCTGAAGGTGCCCTACAGGCTGCTCTTCCCGGCGATCCTGCTGTTCTGCTGCATCGGGATCTACTCGATCAACAACTCGCCCAGCGACGTGCTGTTCACGGCCTTCTTCGGGCTCGTCGGCTACGCGCTGCTCAAGTTCGGCTTCGAGCCCGCGCCGCTGCTGCTCGGCTTCGTGCTGGGCAGGCTGATGGAGGAGAAGCTGCGCCAGGCGCTGGTCTTCTCGCGCGGCAGCTTCATGACCTTCGTCGAGCGGCCGATCTCGCTGGGATTGCTGCTCGTCGCCTTGGCCATGCTCGTCGTCGCGCTACTTCCGTCGGTGCGCAGGAGCCGCGAGGAAGTCTTCACCGAGTGACCTGCGCCGCCGCGGCCCGGCGACGCAAGCAGACAACCGAGGAAACAAGGGAAAAGGGAAAGCATCCATGAAGCGCATCATCGCAGCATCGCTCGTCCTGCTCGCCGCGCTGGCGGGCGAGGCACGCGCGCAGGCCTACCCGAACAAGCCGATCACGATGATCGTGCCCTTCGCCGCCGGCGGGCCGACCGACGTGATCGCCCGCATCGTCGGCGAGCACATGTCGCGCACGCTCGGCCAGCAGGTCGTGATCGAGAACGTCGCCGGCGCGGGTGGCACCACCGGCATCACGCGCGGCGCGCGCGCCACGCCCGACGGCTACACGATCATGATGGGCCACATGGGCACGCATGGCGCCGCCCCGGCCCTCTACCCGAACCTGCGCTACGACCCGACCAAGGACTTCGAGCCGATCGGCATGGCCGCGGGCACGCCGATCCTGGTCGTGTCGAAGAAGGACTTCCCGGCCACCGACCTCAAGTCCTTCATCGCGGCGCTCAAGGAGCGTGGCGACAAGGTGAACGAGGCGCATGCCGGCATCGCCTCGGTCTCGCACACGACCTGCACGATGTTCCTCGGCATGATCGGCGCGAAGGCCACCCGCATCGCCTATCGCGGCACCGGCCCGGCGCTCAACGACCTCGTCGCCGGCCAGGTCGACTTCGGCTGCGACCAGATCGTCAACCTCGTGCCGCAGATCAACGCGGGCACGATCAAGGCCTACGCGATCGCCACGCCGGAGCGCTCGCCCGCGCTGCCCAACGTGCCGACCACCAGGGAGGCGGGCCTGCCCGACTACCAGGTCAGCGCGTGGAACGCGGTCTTCGCCCCGAAGAACACGCCGAAGGACGTCGTCGCGAAGCTGAACGACGCGCTGTCGAGGGCGCTCGACGACGAGGGGACGCGCAAGCGCCTGCTCGACCTCGGCGGCGTGCTGCCGGAGAAGGCGGAGCGCAGCGGCGAGTGGCTCGGCCGCTTCGTCGCGTCCGAGGTCGCGCGCTGGACGCCCGTCCTCAAGGCCGCCGGCGTCACGGCGGAGTGATCGCGCCGCCGGCGGGGGGCCGATCGGTCCCCCGCCGGACCGCGCGTCACGCGGGCGCGCGGAGCGCGGCGGGGTCGATGCGATAGACCCGCAGCGCGTTGTCGCGGAAGAGCGCGCGCCGCGCGGCGGCCTCCATGCCGCGCGTCGCCGCCTCGAAGCCGGCGAAGATCTCGCCGAAGTTGCCCACCAGCCCGTCCACCGGGAAGTTGCTCGCGAACATGCAGCGCGACGCGCCGAAGATCGCGATCGCGTCGCGCACGATGCGCGCGTTGCCGGCGAGCGCCCACGGCACGCCGGGCACGCCGATGCCCGAGATCTTCGCGAAGGCATTGGGCTCCGCCGCGAGGCCTTCCATCGCGCGGCGCCAGGACGCGAGCCCCTCCTCGCCGCGATCGGCGGGCAGGCCGGCATGGTTCAGGACGATCGTGGTTCCCGGGAAGTCGCGCGCCAGCTCGGCCGCCGCGTCGAGGTGCCACCACGGCACCTGCAGCTCGAAATGCAGGCCAAGCCCCGCGAGCAGCGCGTAGCCGTCGCGCCAGCGCCTGTCGTCCATCGAGCCTGCCGCGCCGCGCCGCGCATCCTCGCGCCGCGCGGCGGCTCGTGGCTTGTGCCGGATCGCGCGGACCAGGGGGGAGCGCGCCTGCGCGCGCAGCACATCCGCGGCGTCCTCGCGGTCGAGCCATGCCTGCGCGACGACGGCGCATGGCAGCCCGTGCGTCGCGGCGACGCCCTCGACCCAGCGCGTCTCGCCCAGCGGGTCGCGCGGGTCCCACTCGGTCTCGACATAGACGGTGCCGACGACCGGAAGGCCGGCCGCGTCGGCGAGGTAGTCGGCGGGAAGATAGGGCCGGCGCAGCGCCGCGTAGTCGCCGTAGCGGAAGGCGATCGGAGGCTGCTCGCGCAGCCACGGGATTGGATTGGCGACCGGATCCCAGAAATGCTGGTGCGCGTCGAGGATCGCGATCCCGTCTTCCGTCCAGCGCGCCTCGCCCATGATGCCCCCTCCGATCCCTCGCGGCGGGGGAAGGGTAGGCGCGCGCGCCCGCCGCCGTCGATGGCCGCGGGCGCGCGTCCTTGCCAGGTCAGCCGCCCTGGCCGCCCTGGCCGTGCTGGCCATGGTGCTGGCCGCGCTGGTGGTGCATGCCGTGCCCGCCATGAAGCGGGCGCGCGCGCTGCCCCTCGTAGTTCTCGGCGAAGGCCTTGCGCTGCGCCTCGTCGAGCGCCGGCAGCAGCTTCTCCACCGCGGCGCGCATCCGGCGCGTCGTGTCGAGCATCGCGGACATGCGCCGCTCGCGCTCGGCGAGGCGCGCCACGACGTCGTCGCGCGGCATGGCCGGCGCAGCGGCGGCGCAGAGCTCGCGCATCGGCGCGGCGGCCTGGCGGCTCTCGCGCGCGAAGCCGTCCCAGGCCGCGCGCTGCGCCTCGGCGGGCTTCACCTTCGCCTCGATCCATGCGAGGCGCGCGGCGAGATGCGCGTCGAGGTCGGCGCACATGCGCTCGTGCATCGCGGCGTGGCGGTCATGCTGGCGCGGCCGCGGCGCCGCGTCCTGGGCGAGGGCGCCGAGCGGCAGCGCGGCGGCGAAGGCGAGTGCGAGCAATCCGGTCTTCATGGTGGCGCTCCATGCGGTGGTTGCGACGCGACGGTTCTAGCGCCCCGGGCGCCGCGGCGCATGTCGGCGGGGTTTCGCGGTGTAACCGATCGTTACAACTCGCCCCGTGGAGGGCGGTTCCACGCCGACTAGACTGCGCCCCATGACACGCGTTCCCAGCGTCCTCATCGTCGACGACGACCGCGAGATACGCAGGCTCGTCTCGCGCTTCCTCGCGGAGAACGGCATGCGCGCGACGGCCGTCGCGGACGCGGCCGAGGCCGGGCGCGCGCTCGAGGGCGGGGACTTCGACCTCGTGGTGCTCGACGTCATGCTGCCCGGCGAGGACGGGCTGTCCTTCGCCCGCCGCCTGCGCGAGGCGCGGGTCGGGACGCCGATCCTGATGCTCACGGCGCGTGGCGAGGACACCGACCGCATCGTCGGCCTCGAGATCGGCGCCGACGACTACCTCGCCAAGCCCTTCAACCCGCGCGAGCTGCTCGCGCGCATCCGCGCCGTGCTCCGCCGCAGCAGCGAGCGCGTGGCGCCCGCGCCGCAGGCGAAGCTGCGCGTCTTCGCTGGCTGGCGCCTCGACACGCTGCGCCGCGAGCTGCGCCGGCCTGACGGCACGCTCGTGCCGATGACCGACACGGAGTTCGACCTGCTCTGCGTCTTCGCGGACAACGCGCAGCGCGTGCTGTCGCGCGACCAGCTCCTCGACCGGCTGCGCGGCCGCCAGGCCCAGGCCTTCGATCGCTCGATCGACGTCGCCGTGATGCGGCTGCGCCGCAAGGTGGAGGCCGATCCTGCGCGACCCGACCTGATCCGCACCGTGCGCAACGGCGGCTACATGTTCACGGCAGCCGTGGAGGCCTCGACGTGAGCCTCCGCCATGGTCTCAGCAGCATCGCCGCGCGCATCGCGCTGGTGGCGATCGTCGGCCTGATCGGCGCGCAGCTGCTCTCGGTCGCCGTCGCCCTGCTGCTGCGGCCGACGGAGGTGCGCGTCTATGCCGTCGGCTGGCTCGCCGAGCGCTCGGCCGACATCGCGCGCGGGACCTTCGCGCGGCCCCCGGCCGAGCGCGCCGCCTACCTTCGCGCGCGGGCCGAGGCGGAGCATCTCCAGCTGGAATGGGCGCCGGGCTGGACGCCGTCGGAGGAGGCGCGCCGCCGCCTGCGGCAGGGGCGCCTCGCGCGCGCCGTCGCGGACCGGCTGCCCGATGGCTTCTCGGTCGCCACCGAGTTCTCGCCTCCCGCCGGGCTGCCCCTGCGCCCGCCACGCCTTGGCGAGGGCCAGGTCGTCCGCGTGCCGCGCGACGAGTCCGGCGGCGACGGCGCCTTCGAGGGCGTCGTGCCGGCGACCTTCACCATCGCGGTGCGCGGACCCGACGGCACCCATCTCGTCGTCCGCCCGCAGCACCCGACGCATGGCTGGGCCTGGGCCATCCTCGCCGCGTGGCTCGCCGGCATCGCCGCCGCCGCCGCGATCGCCGCCTGGTGGGCCGCGCGCCGAATCGCGCGGCCGCTCGAGGACCTCGCCCGCGGCGCCGGGCGCGCGGGCGCCGGGCTCGCGCCGGACTTCGCCGTGCCGAGCCGCGCGCCCCGCGAGGTGGGCGAGATCGGCGGCGCGCTCGACCAGATGCACAGCCGGCTGCGCGCCTTCGTCGACGACCGCACGCGCATGCTCGCGGCGATCAGCCACGACCTGCGCACGCCGCTGACGCGGCTGCGCCTGCGCGCCGAGGCGATACCGGAGGCCGACGAGCGCGCGCGCGCCTGCGCCGACATCGACGAGATGGAGCGCATGGTCGCCGAGACGCTGTCCTTCGCGCGGGCCGACGCGCTGGAGGCGCGGCCGGAGCGCTTCGACCTCGCCGCGCTGGTGCAGAGCCTCGTCGACGACCGCAGCGACCTCGGCGCGGACATCGCCTTCGACGGGCCCGACACGCTCGCCGTCGAGGGGCGCCCGGGCGCGCTGCGCCGCGCGATCGCGAACCTGATGGACAACGCCCTCGCCCATGGCACGCGCGCCCGGGCGCGCCTGTCCGCCGCGGATGGCCGCGTCGACTTCGTCGTCGAGGACGACGGGCCGGGCCTGCCCGAGGACCAGCTCGAGCGGGTCTTCGCGCCGTTCTACCGCGTCGAGACCTCGCGTTCGCGCGACACCGGCGGCGTCGGGCTCGGCCTCGCCGTGGCGCGCGACGTCGCGCGCGCCCATGGCGGGGAAGTCATGCTCGCCAACATGCCCGGCGGCGGGCTGCGCGCGACCCTCTCCCTGCCCGCCGCGGCGTGAGGCCGCGCGCCGCGGCCTCGCCTATACTCCCGCGCGACGCGGTCCAACACCGGCGGGAGCCCCTGCATGTCCGATACCATCCTCGTCTCGCGCGACGCCGACGGCCACGTGGCGCGCGTCGTCCTGAACCGTCCCGAGAAGCTGAACTGCGTGTCGACCGCGATGTGGTCCGGGCTCGCGGACATCTTCCGCGAGCTCGACGCCGACCCTGGCCTGCGCTGCGTCGTGCTCTCCGGCGCGGGCGGGCGCGCCTTCTGCGTGGGCGCCGACATCGCCGAGTTCGCCACCACGCGCGCGGACGCGGCGCAGGCGCGGCGCTATGCCGAGCTGTCCCATGCCGCGCTGCAGGCGATCGCGCGCTGCCGCCATCCCGTCGTCGCCGCCATCGACGGGCTCTGCGTGGGCGGCGGGCTGGAGCTCGCCTGCTGCGCCGACCTGCGGATCTGCTCCTCGCCGTCGCGCTTCGGCATCCCGGTGAAGAGGCTCGGCCTCGTCGTCGCGACGACGGAGATGGAGCCGCTGGTGCGCCTGGTCGGCGCCGCGGTGGCGAAGGAGATCCTGCTGACCGGCGACATCTTCCCCGCCGAGGAGGCCCGGCGCATGGGGCTCGTCAACCGCGTGGCGCCCGGCGATGGCTTCGCGGGCGAGGTCGACCGCCTCGTCGCCTCGATCGTCGAGGGCGCGCCGCTGGTCGCGCGCTGGCACAAGAAGTTCGCGGACCGGCTCTGCGACCCGCGCCCGCTGGACGCGGCGGAGCACGACGAGAGCTTCCACTGCTTCGACACCGAGGATTTCCGCATCGGCTCGGCCGCCTTCCTCGCCAAGGCGAAGCCGGACTTCGTGGGCCGCTGACGCCATGGGGCCGCTCGAGGGGATGCGGGTGCTCGACCTGAGCCACGTGATGGCCGGGCCGACCTGCGCGCTGATGCTCGCCGACATGGGCGCGGACGTGGTCAAGGTGGAGAAGCTGCCCGGCGGCGACGACGTGCGCCGCCAGGTGCCGCCGCGCGTGGGCGACGAGGCCGCGTCCTTCCTGATGATGAACCGCAACAAGCGCGGCATCGCCCTCGACCTCAAGAAGGAGGGCGGGCGCCGCGTCCTCGAGCGCCTCGTCGCCGGCGCCGACGTGCTGGTCGAGAACTTCTCGCCCGGCACGATGGAGCGGCTCGGCCTCGGCTACGAGCGCCTCGCGGCGATCAACCCGGCGCTCGTCTACTGCTCGGTGACGGGGTTCGGGCGCACCGGCCCCGACGCGCGGCGTCGCGGCTTCGACCTCGTCGCGCAGGCGACGAGCGGCATCATGAGCTTCACCGGCGAGGGGCCGGGGCGCCCGCCGGTGAAGTGCGGCGCGCCGCTGACCGACATCACCGCGGGGATCCTCGCGGCGATGGGCGTCGTCGCGGCCTACGCGAACCGCTTGCGCACCGGGCGCGGCCAGATGGTCGACACCTCGCTCTTCGAGGCGGGCATCGTCCACACCTACTGGCAGTCGGCGATCGCCTTCGCGACCGGCGTCGCGCCGGGCGCGATGGGATCGGCGCATCCGCTCTCCGCGCCCTACCAGGCCTTCGAGGCGTCGGATGGATGGCTCGTGGTCGGCGGCGCCAACCAGGCCAACTGGCTGCGGCTCGTGGACGCGCTGGAGGCGCCGGGGCTGCGCGACGACCCGCGCTTCGCCGAGAACCGCGACCGCATCGTCAACGTCGCGGCGCTCGAGGCCGCGCTGGCGCCGCTCTTCCGCCAGCGCATGGTCGCCGACTGGCTGGCGCGCCTGGAGGCCGCGGGCGTGCCCTGCGCGCCGGTCAACGACGTGCTGCAGATGCACGCGCACCCGCAGGCCATCGCGCGAGGCATGGTGACGGAGGTCGACCACGCGACGCTGGGCCGGGTCCGGACCATCGGCGCGCCGGTGAAGTTCTCGCGCACGCCCGGCGGGGTGCGGCGCGGCGCGCCGCTGCTTGGGCAGCATACGCGCGAGGTGCTCCGCGAGGCGGGATTCGCCGAGGCGGAGATCGATTCCCTTTTCGAGGAAGGAGCGGCGGCGGAGCCATGAAGGTCGTTTCGGCGGAGATCTACGTCGTCCATGTCGATGGGCGGCACCCGATCGTGGTGCGGCTGCGCACGGACGAGGGCACCTGGGGGCTTGGCGAGGCGGCGATCGCCTACGGCATCGGCGCGAGCGCGGCGGCGGGCATGATCCGCGACCTCGTCGAGCGGCTGATCCTCGGCCGGGACCCGTTCCGCGTCGAGCAGCTGTGGAGCGAGATGTACGACCACAGCTTCTGGGCCAAGGGCGGCGGCCCGATCGTCTTCGCGGGCATCAGCGCGATCGAGCAGGCGCTGTGGGACATCAAGGCGCGCGCGCTCGGCGTGCCAACCTACGAGCTGCTGGGCGGGAAGTGCCGCGACGAGGTGCGCGTCTACGCCAATGGCTGGTCCTTCCGCGCCAATACCGCGGACGAGTTCGCGCGCGCGGCGGAGAAGGTCGTCGCCGACGGCTACGACGCGCTGAAGATGTACCCGCTGGCGATGCCCGTCGGGAACGCGCACGGCAACATCCGGCATGTCGGGCAGCGCGACGTCGACCGCGACGCGATCGACCTCGCCGTGGCGCGCGTCGCCGCGGTGCGGCGCGCGATCGGGCCGCGCGTCGACCTGATGCTCGACCTCAGCGGCGAGCTGACGCCCGACGCGATCTGCGCGCTCGGCCGGCGCGTCGAGGAATTCGACATCATGTTCTTCGAGGAGCCGGTCGACGCCTTCGACCCCGAGGGCATCCTGCAGGTGCGCCAGGCGCTGCGCATGCCGATCGCGGCGGGCGAGCGGCTCTACACGCGCTACGGCTTCCGCCGGCTGCTCGAGCTGCGCGCGATCCATGTCGCGCAGCCCGATGTCGGCAACACCGGCGGCCTGTCCGAGACGCGCAAGATCGCGGCGATGGCCGAGGCCTACAACATGCGCGTGGCGCCGCATCTCTGCGCGGGGCCGGTGCTGACGGCGGCGACGCTGCAGCTCGACGCGACGCTCACCAACCTGCTGATCCAGGAGCTCTACCCGTATCGCGTCCCGGAGCATTTCGGGATCGTCGACCAGCCGCCGGAGCTGACGGTGCGCAACGGCCGCATGCCGATCCCGGACCGTCCGGGGCACGGCGTCGCGCTCGACGAGGCGCTCGTGGCGCCGCATCTCTTCGCGCGCGTCGGCAAATGAAGAGGGGGACGGCTCGCGCCGTCCCCCCGTCTTCGGCGCGGCGTCGCGCGCGCGTCAGGTCGCGGCGCGCTTCTGCCCCGCCTCCTCGAAGAACTTGTTCTTCAGCTCGCGCTGGTTCTCGTAGATCGAGCCCTGGTGCGAGGCGACCGGGAAGGGCAGGCGCACCGGGCAGGCGGTCATCCGCGGCTCGAAGGTCTCGGTCCCGGCGACCAGCTGCCCGGTCCAGGCGTCCCAGCTCTCCGGCTTCAGGATCAGCGGCCACGCGTCGGCCGAGCGGAACTGCATCAGGAAGAAGCGGCGCTGGCGGTTCGAGGTGTTCGGCGCCGAGCCGTGGACGGCGCGCACGTGGTGGATCGTGATCGAGCCCGCCTTGCCCGTGCACTTGATCGCCTTCGAGAAGTCGATGCCGTCGCGCGTCGGGTCCATCGCGCCGCAGAAGCGGCCATCGACATGGTGGTCGTAGACCGGGCCCTTGTGCGAGCCGGGGACGACCATCATCGGGCCGTTGTGCTCGTCGATGTCGTCGATCATCACGCCGACGGCGGCGAGGTCGTCGTTCGTGTGCGGGTAGAAGGCCCAGTCCTGGTGCCACTCGACGGGCGAGCCGAAGCCCGCGGACTTGAGGTTCAGCTTCGACAGGTCGAAGCGGATGTTCGGGCCCCAGAGCGCCTGCAGCGACTTGATGACGCCGGGGTGGCGCACGCAATGCGCGTAGGCGGGGTGCCACCTGTCCGGCGTCTTGATGCGGCGCACGCGCGGCATCGCCTGGGTGTGGCCGGGCTCGAGGTCGTAGATGTCGTCGTGCTGCGTCACCGCGCGCGACTTCTCCACGAACTCGTCCGTGGCGCGGCGCAGCGCGTCGACCTCGGCGGCGGAAAGCACGTTGGGGACCACGATCACGCCGTCGCGGTCGTAGCGTTCGATGTCGGCCTTGCTGAGCATGGTCTGGGTCTCCTCCGGGATGGGCCCCCGCGCTTGCGCCAGCGACGAGGTTATCGATAACATGGCTGGAACGGTAACGATCCCCGCAAAGGACTGTCAAGTGGCCCCGAGGCAGCCAGCGACCCAGGGATCCGCGCGCCTCGCGGATGTCGCGCGCGCGGCAGGCGTCTCGGCGATGACGGTGTCGCGCGCGCTGCGCATGCCCGGCCGGGTCGCGCCGGAGACGCGCGCGCGGGTGGAGGAGGCGGTGCGCGCGCTCGGCTACGTGCCGAACCTCGTCGCGGGCGCGCTCAGGTCCCAGCGCAGCCGGATCGTCGTCGCCATCGTGCCCACGCTCACCAGCTCGATCTTCGCCGAGACCGTCGAGGGCATGACCGAGGCGCTGCGCGCGCAGGACCACCAGCTCCTGCTCGCCAACTCCGGCTACGCGCCGGAGACCGAGGAAGACCTCGTCAGGGCCTTCCTCGGCCGGCGGCCCGACGGGATGATCCTCACCGGCGTGCACCACACCGCGGGGGCGCGCGCGCAGCTCCGCGCCGCGGGGATCCCGGTGGTGGAGACGTGGGAGCTCGGCGACGCGCCGCTCGACATGAACGTGGGCTTCTCCAACCGCGACGCCGGGCGGCGGCTCGCCGAGGCGCTGGTCGCGCGCGGCTACCGGCGCATCGCCTTCGCCGGCGTCGATCCGGCGGTGGAGGCACGCTCGCGCCGGCGCGAGCAGGGCTATCGCGACGCCATGGCGGCGGCGGGCCGCGCGCCCGTCGTGCTGCGCCTCGCCGAGGACCGTGGCCTGACGATCCGCAGCGGCGCGCGCGCCGCCGCCGCGCTGCTCGCGGCGCGGCCGCGCATCGACGCGGTGATGTTCGCCAACGACTTCCCGGCCTTCGGCGCGCTGGCGGAATGCGCGCGCCGCGGCGTGCGCGTGCCGGGCGACCTCGCGATCGCGGGCTTCGGCGACTTCGAGGTCGCGCGCGAATCGCATCCCGCGCTCACCACCGTGCGCGTGCCCGGGCGCGAGATGGGAAGGCGCGCGGCGGCGATGGTCCTCGACCGCCTCGCGGGTCGCGCGCCCGAGCCGCGCGTCGACCTCGGCTTCGAGGTGGTGCTGCGCGAGAGCGCCTGAGCGCGGCTCAGGCGACGTCCTGCCAGGTGCCGCCCGCGGCGGCGGAGCGCGCGATCGCCTCCCAGGCGGAGACGCCGTTGGCGACCTCGTCGAGCGGCACCGGGTAGGGCGCCGCGCCGCGGCAGGCGCGCGCGAAGGCCTCCAGCTCCAGCCGCTCGATCGGCGCGGCGGGGTATTCCTGCGTCGCCGGCGCGCCATCGACCATCGCGGTCTCGACGCGCGCGAGGTCGCGCAGCTGCGCCCAGCCCCTCGTGCCGAGCACGCGCAGCTGCCAGCAGCGCGCGGTCGCGGCCAGCGTCACGAGCGAGCCCGTGCTGCCGTCGCGGAAGCGCAGCAGCATCGACGTCGTGTCCGCCACCGGCACCTCCAGCGCGCGGCGCGTCGCCTGGCAGGCGACGGCGGCGATCGGGCCGTTCATCCACACGAACTGGTCGATCATGTGGATGCCGATCGTGCCCATCGCCCCGGCCGGGCTCTCGCGCTCGCTCGCGCGCCAGGATTCCGCCACGAAGGCGAAGCCGGAGGGGCTCGAGGCGTTGGCCTCGAGGTGCAGCACGCGGCCCAGCGCGCCGCCGCGCGCGGCCGCGCGCAGCGCCTGCGCGGCGGGCAGGAAGCGGCGGTTGAAGCCCGCGGCGAGCACCACGCCGGCGCGCGCGCAGGCGGCGATGCCGGCGTCGAGCTCGGCGCGGGTCAGCGTCACCGGCTTCTCGCAGAAGACATGCTTGCCCGCGCGCGCGGCGGCGAGGACCTGCGCGCCATGCAGCGAGTGCGGCGTGGCGAGCAGGACGCCGCCGATCGCGGGGTCGGCGAGCGCCTCCTCGAGCGTGGCGACGCGCAGGCGCTGGCGGGCAGCGTAGTCGCGCACCGCGTCGCTCGCGGCGCGCGGCACGACGGTGGTCACGCGCAGCTCGTCCTGCACCGGACGTCCATCGGCCTGCACCGCGTCCACCAGCGTCCGTCCCCAGCTGCCGAGGCCCACCAGCGCCACGTCGAGCATGCATGCCTCCCCTGTCGAGGGCGGCATCCTAGCGCGACGGCGCTGGACGCGGGGGGCGTCCGCGAGGCTCAATGCGCGCGGCGCGGAACCATGGAGGACGACGTGAGCAGCGGCATGCGGAAGGGCCTGACGGCCTATGGCGACCCGGAATTCTCCCTCTTCCTGCGCAAGGCCTTCATCCGAGCGATGGGCTACAGCGACGAGGCGCTCGAGCGCCCGATCGTCGGCATCGCGGACACCGGCTCCGACTACAACCCCTGCCACGGCACGGCGCCGCAGCTGGTCGAGGCGATCAAGCGCGGCGTGCTCGGCGCGGGCGGGCTGCCGATGGTCTTCCCGACCGTGTCGCTGCACGAATCCTTCGCCTATCCCACCAGCATGTACCTGCGCAACCTCATGGCGATGGACACCGAGGAGATGCTGCGCGCGCAGCCGATGGATGCCGTGGTGGCGATCGGCGGCTGCGACAAGACGATCCCCGCGCAGCTGATGGCCATCGCCAGCGTCGACCTGCCGGCGATCGTCGTGCCGGTCGGGCCGATGCTGACGACGACGCATGACGGCGAGCGGCTCGGCGCCTGCACCGATTGCCGCCGCCTCTGGGCGCAGTACCGCGCCGGGACGATCGACGCCGCGGCCATCGGCGCGGTGACCGGGCGCCTCGCGCCGACCGCAGGCACCTGCATGGTCATGGGCACCGCGAGCACGATGGCCGCGGTCACCGAGACGCTCGGCCTGACGCTTCCCGGCGGCGCCGCCATCCCGGCCGTGCATGGCGAGCGCTACCGCCAGGCGGAGATCTCCGGCATGCGCGCGGTCACCCTCGCGCGCGAGGGCACCAGGGCGTCGCGCTTCCTGACCCGCGCCTCCTTCCGCAACGCCTTCCGGGTCCTGCACTGCCTTGGCGGCTCGACCAACGCGGTCATCCACCTGACGGCGGTGGCGCGGCGCTGCGGCATCGAGGTCGACCTCGACGAGTTCGACGCGCTGGGCGAGGCGACGCCCGTGCTGGTGAACCTCAAGCCCGCGGGCGAGCACTACATGGAGCACCTGCACGAGGCGGGCGGCATCCCCGTGCTGCTGCGCGAGATCGCCGACCTGCTCGACACCTCGACGCCCAACGTCTCGGGCCAGACCCTGGCCGAGATCGTCGCCGGGGCCGTGGAGGCGAAGGGGCAGACCGCGATCCGCCGCCGCGCGAACCCCGTCTACGCGAAGGGCGGGCTGCGCGTGCTGCGCGGCAACCTCGCCCCCGGCGGCGCGCTCATCAAGGAATCCGCCGCGACGCCGTCGCTGCTTCGCCACGAGGGCCGCGCGGTGGTTTTCGAGTCGGTCGAGGACGTGGTGAACCGGATCGACGACCCGGCGCTCGACATCCGCGCCGACGACGTGATCGTCATGCGCAACGCCGGGCCGAAGGGCCACCCGGGCATGCCCGAGGCCGGCTACGTGCCGATCCCGCGCAAGCTCGCGCGCGAGGGCGTCAAGGACATGGTCCGCGTCTCCGACGCGCGCATGAGCGGCACCGCCTTCGGGACGATCGTGCTCCACGTGACGCCGGAGGCCCGGGTCGGCGGGCCGCTGGCGCTGGTGGAGACGGGCGATCGCATCGTGCTCGACGTGCCGGCGCGGCGCATCGACCTGCTGGTCGACGAGGCGACGCTGGCGGCGCGGCGCGCGCGCCTGGCGCCCTACGCGGTCCCGGAGGAGGCGCGCGGCTACGAGCGGCTGCTGCTCGAGACGATCGAGCAGGCCGACCGCGGCTGCGACTTCGGCTTCATGGCGCCGAGCAAGGTCACGCGCGGCTTCTGACGCGCGCCAGCGCCTCGCCGGGCTCGCCGGCGAAGCGCGCGTGCAGGCCGAGCGGCGTCGCGGCCTCGCCGCCGAGCTCGCCGAGGAAGAACTCGAGATAGGCCTCGATCCGCGCGAGGAAGTCGCCGCGCGTGCGCTCGTCGACCACGTAGGGCGTGTGGCCCGGCTCGAGCGACGGGCTGTGGAAGGAGAGCACGAAGATGCGCTCGCCGCGCGCCAGCAGCGCGCGCGTCAGCGCCTTCATCTGCGCGAGCGAGATGCCCTCGGGCGTCAGCGTGACGCGGTCGACGACGCCCGCGCGCGCAAGCAGGCCGCGCGCCCAGCCCTGGAGGCGCGTCTCGCTGTCGACGAAGGGGAAGAGCGCGCTGCCCGCCGCGCCGGCGAGGCCGAGGAAGCCGCGCGTCACCGGCAGCTGCAGCAGCGGGCGCGCCTCGCCGAAGAGGAAGGGCGTCGTGCCGAGCCCGCGCATGTCCGGGCCGCGCTTGAAGCGCAGGTCGGTATGCGGCAGCACGCTGGTGTCGACGCGGAAGCCGAGGCGCTCGAGCGTCGAGGCGGTCGACGGCCCGAGGCCGTAGCGCCCGGCCTTGTAGATCGCGGGCGCGACGCCGAAGCCGCGCGCGATCTCCTCGCAGAGCAGCGCGAGCTTCTCGCGCTCCAGGCCCGGCGGCAGGTTGCCGGCGAAGGAATTCGCGGCGCTCACCTCCTCGACATGCGGGGGATTGACCCAGGGATGGAGCTGCGCGCCGATCTCGCAGAGCCCGTCGGCGTGCCAGCCCGCGAGCATGCGCCGGCCGAGGTCGGAGGCGGCGGCGGGATGGTCGAGGAGGTAGGCGGGCCGCACGCCCGCGCGCGCGAGGATCGCCTGGGCGAGCGGCAGGCTGCGCATCGCGGAGACCGCGACGTTGTGCCGCGAGAAGGGGCCCTGCCAGTCGAACTGCTCCTCGGTGTCGACCACCACGCACAGCGCCGGGCGCGCCATCCCGGACATGTCGAGCGGGCGGTGGAGGGGCGTCGCCGTCATGCCCGTCGGGTCGCGCGGCCGCGGCTGCGCGCGGCGCGCGGCCGGCCGCCCGATCGCCTCGGCCGCCATGCGCTCGGCGGCGAGGAACTGCTCGTCGCGCGCGAGGCCCGCGACCGCCTCGTCGCGCAGCGCCGCGACGCCGCCGCCGCGCTTCTCGTCGATCCAGCGCCGCAGCTGCGTGGCGATCGCGGCGGGCTCGTTGAGCACCGCGCCGCGCCCATGCGCGGCGAGCAGCGCCGCGACCTCGCCGCGGTCGTAGCCGAGGCCGAGCACCGGGCGGCGCGCGCCGATGTACTCGAAGAGCTTGCCGGAGATGGTCCCGGCCTCGCGCGGGTCGTTCCACTGGAGATGCAGCAGGATGTCCGCCGCCGCCTGCAGCGCGAGCGAGGCGCGATGGCCGACCGGCGGCGACAGCCGCACGCGGTCCGCGACCCCGGCCTCCGCCGCGAGCCGCGCGACGGGGCCGAGGTCGCCGCCCACGAACTCCACCAGCACCTCGTCGCGCCGCGCGCCGAGCATGGCGATGGCGTGGAAGAGCGGCGAGGGGTCGCGGTAGCCGGGGTAGATCATGCCCGTGTAGAGGATGCGCAGCGGTCCCTTCGCCGACGGGCGCGCGGGGATCCCCGCGGGGAAGTCCGAGGGCACGAAGCCGTTCATCGCCAGCGCGACCGGCTTGCCGAACTTCGCGCGCAGCGCGTCGCGCCAGGTCTCCGACACGGTGACGAGGCCGGCCGCGTCGCCGACCACGCGCCGTTCCCAGAGCGCCTCGGCGCGCCGCCGCCAGGCGGGGAACTCGTAGTAGGGATTGTCGACCCAGAGGTCGCGGAACTCCGCGACCCAGGGCACGCCGAAGCGGCGGGCCAGCGCGCGCGCGACCAGCAGCGTCGTGACCGGTGGCGCGCTCGCGTAGACCACGTCGGGCCGCCACGCGCCGAGCAGGTCCCGCGCGCCGCGCAGCGCCTCCGGCATCCACGCGACGCGGCCATCGGGCACGTGGAGAAGCGCCGCGCGCAGCTCGCCCAGCGCGCGTCGCGGCGCGAAGCCGCGCGCCGGCGCGCCGCTGGCCGCCACCGCGCTCGCCGGCGCCTCGCTCGCGCGCGTGCGGCCGAGCCGCAGGAAGCGGTCGAGCATGACGTCGACATGGGTCCAGGGCGTGTGCAGCACGCGCTCGCGCGGGATCTCCAGCGGCAGCGTCTCCGGCGCGTCGGAGCGCGCCGCGACGACGCGCACGTCCCAGCCGCGGTCGAGCAGGAAGCGCGCGAAGCGCCCCGTGCGCACCGCCGCTATGGCGTTGAACGGTGGGAAGTGGAATGTGACGAGGAGGAGACGCTTCATCGCCCGCGCGGTCCGGCGGGGGATCCGCCACGGGAGAGGATAGGCGCGCGGCGCGTCCGGGCCGCGCGCCGGGACGGCTTAGGCCGGCCGGTCCGCCGCGCCCGCGGGGTCGAGCACGACGGCGCCGCTCGCGGCCATCTCGTCGATCTCCTGCGCGGAGAAGCCAAGCCCGGAGAGGATCTCGCGGCCCTGCTCGCCCAGCCGCGGCGGGTCGAGCCGCTTGGGCAGGCGCCGGCCATCGAGGTCGAGCGGCAGGATCGGCAGGCGCACGCTGCCGCCCTCCGGGATGCGCGTGTCCGCAAGGCCGCCCGATGCGAGGAGATGCGGGTCCTCGAACAGGTCCTCGGGCCGCGCGATCGGCGCGTAGGGCAGCCCCGCCGCCTCGGCCATGGCGACGATCTGCGCGCGCGACATGGTCTTCAGCAGCGCCGCGACCTGCGGGATGAGGGTGGCGCGCGCGCCGGCGCGCTGGGCGTTGGTGCGCAGCGCCGGGTCGGCCAACTGCGCCTGCCAGCCGACCGCCGCGCAGAACGCGGCCCATTGGGAATCGGTGACGACCGAGAAGAAGACCTGCTCGCCATCCGCCGCCTCGAAGACGTCGTAGATGCCCCAGGGCGACAGGCGCACCGACATCGGCGGCAGCGCCTTGCCGGTGACCCCGAAGGCGGCCATGTGCTGCGAGACCAGGAAGGCGCAGTTCTCGAACAGCGCCGAGCGCACGAGCTTGCCGCGCCCGGTCTCGCGCCGCTCCAGCAGCGCGGCGAGCACGCCGATCGCGGCGAACATGCCGCCCATGATGTCGTTGACCGAGCTGCCCGCGCGCAGCGGCCGTCCCGGCAGGCCCGTCATGTAGGCGAGGCCTCCCATCATCTGCACGACCTCGTCGAGCGCGGTGCGGTCCTGGTACGGGCCGTCGAGGAAGCCCTTGTGCGAGGCGTAGACGAGGCGCGGGTGGCGCGCGCGCAACTGCTCCCAGCCCAGGCCGAGCTTCTCCATCGCGCCTGGCCTGAAGTTCTCGGTGACGACGTCGGCGGTGGCGACGAGGCGGTCGATGGCGGCGCGCCCGCGCGGCGACTTGAGGTCGATCGCCAGCGACTTCTTGTTGCGGTTGAAGTTGACGAAGAAGCCCGCGCCCGAGCCCACGAGCCTGCGCGTGTTGTCGCCGTCGGGCACCGGCTCGACCTTGATGACCTCGGCGCCGAGGTCCGCGAGCACCAGCCCGCAGGTCGGCCCCATGACCATGTGGACGAACTCCACGACGCGGATGCCCTCGAGCGGCAGCCTCTTCCCGTCTTCCGTCGTCGTCATCCCGGCGCCTCCCGTCCCACGTCGCGGCGGCCGCAGCATAGCGCGCGCGATGGCCCCGCGCGCTTGCGGCGGCTTCGCGGGGGCGTCTAAGTTCGGCAAATCAGCCTGGAGGCGTGTTTCCGGGTCGATCGGCGCCGCGTCGGCGCCGAGCCATCCAAAAGGGCCCCGCCATGCCTCTGGACGACGCATCCATCCCCGACTCGATCGTGGCCGACTACGAGCGCGACGGCGCGGTCGCGCTGCGTGGCGTGATCCCGCTGCACTGGGTCGAGCGCCTGCGCGAGGGCGTCGAGCAGAACATGCGCGAGCCGGGGCCCTACGCGAAGCGCTACACCCCGGACGGCAAGCCGGGCCTGTTCTTCGGCGACTACTGCAACTGGCGGCGCATCCCCGCCTATCGCGACTTCCTGCTGGACGGCCCCGTGGGCGCGCTCGGCGCGCGGCTGATGCGCTCGCGGCGCGTCAACCTCTTCCACGAGCACGTGCTGGTGAAGGAGCCCGGGACGGCCGAGCCGACGCCATGGCACCACGACCAGCCCTACTGGAGCGTCGATGGCCGCCAGGTGATGAGCTTCTGGATCCCGCTCGATCCCGTCGGCCGCGAGACCTGCGTCGAGTATGTCGCCGGCTCGCATCTCAGCGGGATCTGGTACTCGCCGACGCGCTTCGCCGACGCCAAGGCGCACCCGGCCAGGGACCCGAATTTCCGCGCCGTGCCCGACATCGACGCCGACCGCGCCGCCTATCGCCTGCTGGGCTGGGACGTCGAGCCTGGCGACTGCATCGCCTTCCACGCCCTGACGCTGCATGGCGCGCCGGGCAACCGGGGCAGCCATCGCCGCCGCGCCTTCGCCGCGCGCGTCACGGGCGACGACGCGGTCTTCGTCCTGCGCGACGGCTTCATGTCGCCGCCGCCACCCGCCGACGCGCCGCCCTCCGGCACGCCGATGGCGGCGCCCGCCTTCCCGGGGATCTGGCCGCGTCCGGCCGCCTGACGACACCGGCCCGGTCCCACGACCGGGCGCCACCCAAGCAAGAGGACAGGAGAGGACCATGACGAAACGCAGGAACTTCCTTCGCAGCGCCGCCACCACCGCCGCGGCCGCGGGCGCCGTCGCGGCGAGCAACCTGCCGGCCCCGGCGATCAGCCAGGGCCGCATGGAGTGGCGCATGGTGACGTCCTGGCCGATGAACCTCCCCGGGCCCGGCGTGTCCGCGAACCGCGTCGCCGAGCGCATCGGCACGCTGTCCAACGGGCGGCTGACCGTGAAGGTCTTCGGCGCGGGCCAGCTCGTCCCGGCGCTGGGCGTGTTCGACGCCGTCTCGCAGGGCACGGCCGAGATCTACCACGCGGTGCCGTCCTACTGGCTTTCGAAGTCCCGCGGCATCGGGTTCTTCGGCTCCTTCCCCTTCGGCATGGTCGCGCAGGAGCTGCAGGCCTGGCTGAACTTCGGCGGCGGCGGCGCGCTCTACGACGAGATGTACGCGCGCTTCGGCATCAAGCCGTTCATGTGCGGCGACAGCGGCCCGCAGTGGATGGGCTGGTTCCGCAAGGAGATCAACTCGGTCGACGACTTCCGCGGCCTGCGCTTCCGCACCGCGGGGCTGGGCAGCGAGATGTTCCGCCGCGCCGGCGCCTCGGTCGTCACGCTGCCCGGCGGCGAGATCTTCGCCGCGCTGCGCGCCGGCACGATCGACGCCGCGGAGTTCATCGGCCCGTGGAACGACGCCGCGCTCGGCTTCCACCAGGTCGCCAAGAACTACTACTACCCCGGCGTCCAGGAGCCGTCCTCGGCCGAGGAGATCGGCGTCAACAAGGCGAAGTTCGACGCCCTGCCCGCCGACCTGAAGCAGGTCGTCCAGTACGCGGCGCAGTC
>JBEGVV010000161.1:0-15244 GCA_041178225.1 Pseudomonadota bacterium
CGTACCAGGCGTTCGCGTAGGCCGGCAGGCGCTCGTGGATGCGTCCGCCGAGCAGGTCGTAGGTCGGGCGGCCCAGCGCCTTGCCGACGATGTCCCAGAGCGCCTGCTCGATCGCGCCGATGGCGCTGTTCAGGTAGGGGCTGCCACGCGCGAACTCGTTGCGGAACATCTCCTGCCAGAGCTTCTCGATCTGGAAGGCCGACTGCCCGACGACGACGCGATGCGCCAGCATCTCGATGCCCGCCGCCACCATCTGCGGCTGGAACTCGCAGGAGCCCTCGCCGATGCCCGAGATGCCGTCGTCGGTGTGGACATGGGCGAAGACGAAGTTGCGCCAGCGCGCATCGACGACATGCACGTCGATGCGCTCGACGCGGCAATCCTTGCGACCGCCGCTGGCGGCGACCTTCCGACCCGTCTTCGACATGCCGATCCCCTCCCCTCGCCCACCCATTGGCTGCCGAGACTAGCGCAGCCCGCGCGCGCCTGCGAAGAATCCGCGCATGGACCAGGATCGATTCGCGCGCAGCGGTGGCCGCGCCGGGTTGCGGCGCAGGGCCCTCGTCGGCACGGCCCTGGCCTCCCCCCTGCTCGCGGCCGGCGCCGGGGCGGCGACGCCGCAGCCATCGCGCGCGCCTCTGGCGCGCATCGCATTCGGCTCGTGCTGCGACCAGGACGACGACCAGCGCGCATGGGACGCGGTGCATGCCTTCCGCCCCGGCCTGATGGTCATGGCCGGAGACAACGTCTATGGCGACGTGCGCTCGTCGTCGATGCGCGAGTTGCGCGCCGCCTACGCGGCCGCCGACCGCAACCCGGGCTTCGCGCGCATGAAGCGCGAGCTTCCGGTCATGGCGATCTGGGACGACCACGACTATGGCCGCAACGACGCGGGCGCCGAGTTCCCCTGGAAGCAGGCGAGCAAGGACATCTTCTGCGCCTTCTGGGGCGTGCCCGAGGACGATCCGCGGCGCAGGCGCGAGGGCCTCTACCACGCGATGACCTTCGGCCCGGAGGGCCGTCGCGTGCAGGTCATCCTGCTCGACACGCGCTGGTTCCGCTCGCCGCTGCGGCGCACCGACCGCCGCGGCGCGCCGGGCCGCGAGCGCTACCTGCCCGACGACGACCCCGCGAAGACCATGCTGGGCGACGCCCAGTGGGCGTGGCTCGAGCGCCAGCTGCGCCGCCCGGCGGAGCTTCGCCTCGTCGTCTCCTCGATCCAGGTCCTCGCCGAGGGCCATGGCTGGGAGCGCTGGGGCAACCTCCCGCGCGAGCGCGACCGGCTGCTCGGCCTCGTCGGCGCGACCGGCGCCTCGGGCGTCGTCTTCCTCTCCGGCGACCGGCACCTGGGCGCGATCTACCGCGAGGAGCAGGGCCTTCCCTATCCGATCCACGACGTCACCTCGAGCGGCCTCACCAAGTCCTACCGGTCGGACGAGGCCGGCCCGAACCGCCTCGGCGAACCGCTGGGCGAGGTGAATTTCGGCACGGTCGAGATCGACTGGGAGGCAGGGCGCGTCGCCATCGCGCTGCGCGACGCCGGCGGCGCGGAACGACGGCGCCTCGACCTCGCGCTCGCGGCGCTGCGCGCGCGCTGAGGCGAGGGCGGAGCCCGGCTCAGAGCTGGCGCGAGAGCCGCGGGTCGAGCGCGTCGCGCAGGCCGTCGCCGAGCAGGTTGACCGCGAGCACCGTGGCCGACAGGAACATGCCCGGGATGATCACGATCCACGCCGCCAGCAGGAAGAACGGCCGCCCCTCGGAGATCGTGTTGCCCCAGCTCGGCACGTTCGAGGGCGTGCCCGCGCCCAGGAAGGAAAGCGCCGCCTCGATCAGGATGGCGGCGGCGAAGATGTAGGTGCCCTGGACCAGGACGGGTCCCATCACGTTGGGCAGGATATGGCGCCGCAGGATCCTCGGCAGGCGGGTGCCGCTGGAGATCGCCGCCTGGACATAGACCTCGTCGCGAAGCGTCAGCACGAGGGATCGCACCAGCCGCACGACGCGCGGGATCTCCGCGACCGAGATCGCGACGATCACGTTGGTCACGCTTGCGCGCGTGAGGGCCATGAGCGCCACGGCGAGCAGGATCGAGGGGATGGCCATCAGGCCGTCCATGACGCGCATGACGATCGCGTCGATGCTCCGGACATAGCCCGCGACCAGGCCGATCACGAGGCCGACGGACATGCTGATGCCCGCCACCGCGCCGCCGACGAGGAGCGACACGCGGGCGCCATAGAGGACGCGGTTCCACAGGTCCCGGCCCAGGTGGTCGGTGCCGAACCAGAACGCCGCGGAGGGCGGGCGCAGCCTGCGCAGGGGGTTGATGGAGAGCGGGTTCCCCGTCGCGAGCAGCGGCGCGGCGATCGCGACCAGCACGATCGCGAGCAGCACCGCGGCGCCGGCAACGGCAGCCTTGTTGCGCCGCGCGAAGCGCAGCGCCGCGCCGAGCCTGCCGGTCGTGGCCATGGCGCCGCCCATCGGCTCAGTACCGGATGCGCGGGTCGACCGCGAGGTAGATCAGGTCGACGAGCAGGTTCACCGCGACGTAGCTGAAGGAGAAGAAGAGCAGCACGCCCTGGATGACCGGATAGTCGCGCCGCAGGATCGCGTCGACGGTCAGGCGGCCAAGGCCGGGTATGCCGAAGACGGTCTCCGTGATGACGACGCCGCCGATCAGCAGCGCCACGCCCATGCCGATCGTGGTGACGATCGGCACCGCGGCGTTCTTGAGCGCATGGACGAAGAGGACCCGGCGGGGCGCGATGCCCTTGGCGGTCGCCGTGCGCATGTAGTCCTTCGCCAGCACGTCGAGCAGGCTCGACCGCGTCATGCGCGCGATCAGCGCGGTGTAGACGAGGCCGAGCGTGATGCTCGGCAGCGCGAGATGCAGGAGGAACGGGCCGATCCCCGCCGAGAGCGGCTCGTAGCCCTGCACCGGGAACCAGGCGAGCTTCACGGCCAGGCCGTACATCAGCAGGTAGCCGACGACGAAGGACGGGACCGAGAAGCCGAAGACCGAGAGCGCCATCACCGAGCGATCCACCCAGCTGCGCGCCCGCACGGCGGCCAGGATGCCGAGCGGCACCGAGAAGACGAGGACCCAGGCGAGCGTCGTGCCCGCCAGCGCCATCGTGGGCCCGACGCGCTGGCCGATCAGCGTCGCGACCTTGAGGTTCGAGAAGATCGAGGTGCCGAGGTCGCCCGCGGCGATGCGCCCGAGCCAGCGCGCGTACTGGACGAGGAAGGGCTCGTCGAGGCCCAGCTTCTCGCGGATGCGGCGGACTTCCTCAGGGGTCGCGAGGTCGCCGGCGATGATCGCCGCCGGATCGCCCGGGCTCACGTGGATGAGCCCGAACACCACCAGCGAGACCACCAGGAGCACGGGCACCGCCGACATCAGGCGCCCGACAATGAAGCTCGTCACGTGCTGCCGCTCCCTCGCCGCGAGGCGGCGCGCGCGACGGCCTCGCGGCCGCCGCGCACGCCCCTTGCCCCGGCTACTTCTTCTTCAACCCCCATACCGAGAGCTCGAAGCCCGGCGGCACGTCGGTGATCGCGTTGCTGATCACCTTCGGCGCGAGGTGCTGCCCGGTCGAGATGAACGGCATCACCTCGTAGTACCGGCGCTGGATCGCCTCCACGGCCGCCTTGCGCTCGCCGGCCGAGGCCGTCGCGAAGGCGACGCGCCTGCGCTCCAGCTCCTCGTCGCAGGTCCACCCGTTCCAGTTCTTGCCGTCGCAGGGCGTCGCCATCGCGAAGTTGGTCAGCGGGTTGAAGAACAGCAGGCCCGGCGCCGCGGTGACGTAGACGTTCCAGCCCGGCGAGCCCGCGCCCGGCTTGTCCTTGCGCTGCTGGCGCGTCGACAGCGTGCCCCAGTCGATGAGCTGCAGGTCGACGTTGAAGCCGACCTCGCGCATGCTCTGCGCCGCGACCTGGCCGATGGCGTTGAGCATCGGGATGTCGGTCGGCGCCATGACGACGACCGGCTCGCCCTTGTAGCCGGCCTCCGCGAGGAGCGCCCGCGCGCGCGCCGGGTCGGGCTTGCCGAAGCCTTCCGCGCCGGCCGTGGTCTCGTTCGGCGAGCCGCAGACGAGGATCGCGACGCAGGTCTTCTTGAGCGGCTGGTCGCCGACGATCGCCGCGAGGGTGGCGTTCTGGTCGATGCTGAGCGCGATCGCCTGGCGTGCCTTCGGGTTGTCGAAGGGCGGATGCAGCGCGTTGGGGCGAACCAGCCCCTGCCAGCCCATCGGGTCGAGGGTGACCACGCGCACGGTCCGGCTGCCCGCCACGAGCGGCAGCAGGTCCACCTGCGGCCCGTCGAGGATGTCGACCTCTCCGCGCTGGATGGCCTGCAGCGCCGTCGCCTGGTCGGGAAGGATGCGCCACTCGACGACGTCGACATGGACGGGCTTGCCGCCCGCGAATCCGTCGGGCGCCTCGTCGCGGCCGCGATAGTCCCTGAACTTGCGGTAGACGACCTTGGCGCCGGGCTGCCATTCCTTCTTGTCGAAGGTGAAGGGGCCGGAGCCGACGACCTCGTCCCAGTTCTGCTGCTGGAACGGATCGCCCATGGCGTCCTTCGCGCGCAGGACGAAGGTCGGCAGGACGGGGTTCGCCAGCGTCTCGAGCACGGGCACGAAGCGGTCCTTGAACGCGAGCTCGAAGGTCAGCTCGTCCTTCGCCTCGAGCGACTTCGCGGCCGCCATCATCGCCGTGCCGTCGACGCGGCGGGCCGCCCATCGGCGCAGCGACTGGACGGCGTCGGCCGCGGTGACGGGCGAGCCGTCGTGGAACTTCTGGCCGGCGCGCAGCTTGAACGTCCAGGTCATGCCGTCCGCGCTGGTGGAGAAGCTCTCCACCATCTGCGGCTTCGGCTGCATCTTGCTGTCGAGCGCGAAGAGCGTGTCGTAGACCATGAGCCCGTGGTTGCGCGTGATGAGCGCGTTGGTCCACGTCGTGTCCAGGATCTTCAGGTCCGCGTGCGGCACCAGGCGCAGCACCGTCTGCGCCTCCGATGCCCCCGCGAGGGCGGCCATCGCCGCGGCGAGCGCGGCACCGCGCGCCCATGCGCCAAGACGTAGATTCATTTCCCCCTCCGTCGTTGCGGCCGCCCGCGGCTGCGGGCCGACCGTGACGGCGGAAGGTTGTCGGTTATCGGACCGGCACGCAACACGGGCGCGTTCCGCCGGGCGGAAAACCGCGTCGTGCCATCGCAACGATGCCAAGCCACGCCGCGGCCATCGTCCGCGGACCGCGTTCCGCGCGGCGAAACGCGCGGCGCCGCCGCGCTCAGGCCTCCGTGGTGCGCCGCACGATGGCGTCCTTGCGCCTTGCGATGTCCGGCAGGAGCTTCGTGCCGAGGCCGGGCTTCGTCATCGGGTAGACCTCGCCCTTCTCGATGCGCGGCAGGTCGGTGACGAGGTCCTTGTACCAGCCGGTGTAGTAGGCGCGCACGGTCTCCTGGATCAGAGCGTTGGGGCAGTTCAGCGACAGGTGGATCGAGGAGATCAGCGTGATCGGCCCCGTGCAGTCGTGCGGCGCGACCGGCAGGTGGTGCGCCTCGGCCATCGTCGCGATCTTCTTCGCCTCGCTGATGCCGCCGCACCAGGCGAGGTCCAGCATCACGATGCCGGCGGCCTTCTTCGCCATCAGCTCGCGGAAGGCGTAGCGCGTCGCGAGCGTCTCGCTCGCGGTGATCGGGATGCGCGTGTACTGGGCCAGCTCCGCGACGGCATCGAGGTTGTTCATCTTGACCGGATCCTCGAACCAGAACGGCTCGAACGGCTCGGCCGCGCGGAAGACCTGCTTGGCGCCGGTCAGGTTCCACAGCGAATGCATCTCCAGCATGACGTCCATGCGGTTGCCCACCGCCTTGCGGATCTTCTCGAAGGGAGAGATCGCGCGCGCGAGGTGGTCGGCGCCCAGGTAGCAGCCATTGGTCGCCTCCGCCGCGTAGTCGAAGGGCCAGATCTTCATCGCCGTGATGCCCTGCTCCATCAGCGAGTGGGCGAGCTCGTCGGCGCGGTTGAGGAACGCGTCGAGGTCCTCGTAGGGACCGGCCTTGCTGGCGAGGCCGAAATTGTCGGTGAGCTGGCCCTTGCTCGAGCGCACGTACTGGTAGCCCGCGCAGGTGTTGTAGATGCGGATCTTCGGGCGGCTGAGGCCGCCGAGCATCTGGTGGATCGGGTGCCCGACCGACTGGCCCCAGATGTCCCAGAGCGCGATGTCGACCGCGGAGGTGCCGCGCATCTCGGCGCCCGGCCCGGCGAAGCCGAGGTAGTGGTTGCGCAGCACGTGGCTGATGCGGTCGATCTCGCGCGGGTCGCGCCCGATCAGCTGCGGCGCAGCGGTGCCATGCAGGTAGGCGGCGGTCGCGTCCACGCCGAAGAAGCTCTCCCCGAGCCCGACGAGTCCCTCGTCGGTATGGAGGTGGAGCCAGAGGATGTTGGGAAATTCCTCGAGTTGGATCGTCTCGACTGCGGTAATCTTCATGGCGTCTCCCCCGTGTCGCCGCATAGGCGCCGGGACGAAACATGCGGAGGAAAAGCCGGCCATGGCAAGGACGACCGTCGAGTCCGTCGACTTCTTCTACCTCGCGATGCCGCGGATCGAGGATGTCGGGGATGGCAGCCAGGACGCGTGCGTCGTGCGCGTGGTCGCGGGCGGCAAGGTCGGCTGGGGCGAGTGCGAGGCCTCTCCGCTGCCGTCGATCGCGGGCCTCGTCGCGCCGATGTCCCACAGCGCCTGCCACCCGGTGATGGCGTCGGTCGTCGGCGAGCCGCTCGAGACGCCCGACGACATCAGGCGCATCGCCGCCAAGGTCCGCGCCCGCAGCGCCGACATGCTGCAGAGCTCGCATACCCTGTCGGGCATCGACATGGCCCTGTGGGACGTGCTCGGCAGGTTGCGCGACGAGCCGGCGTGGAGGCTGCTTGGCTGGAAGAAGGCCTATCCCAAGCTTCCCTATGCCTCGGTCCTGTTCGGCGACACGCCGCAGCAGACGCTCGAGAAGGCGCGCGCCATCCGCGCGAAGGACTTCCGCGCCGCGAAGTTCGGCTGGGGTCCGTTCGGCACGAAGGACGCCCAGTACGACGCCGACCACCTCGTCGCCGCGCGCGAGGGCCTGGGGCCCGAGGGCATCCTGCTGGTCGACGCGGGCACGATCTGGGTGGACGACGTCGAGCGCGCCGCGAAATGCATCCCGGCGCTCGAGAAGACGCGCGCCACCTGGCTCGAGGAGCCCTTCATATCGAGCGCGCTCGGCGCCTACGGGGAACTCGCGAAGGCGGCGGCCGGGCGCGTGCGGCTTGCCGGTGGCGAGGGCGCGCATGACTGGCAGGTCGCGCGCAACATGATCGACTATGGCGGGATCGGCTTCGTGCAGGTAGACGCGGGGCGCATCGGCGGCCTCACCGACGCCAAGCGCGTCGCCGACTACGCGCAGGCCAGGGGCGTCACCTTCGTGAACCACTCCTTCCAGTCGCAGCTCGCGCTGAACGGCTCGATCCAGCCCTTCGCCGGCATCGAGAAGGACGAGATCTGCGAGTACCCGGTCGAGGCGCGCGACGTCGCCTACGCGATCACCGTCGAACGCCTCGACCGCGGCCCGGACGGCATGGTGCGCCTGCCCGAGAAGCCGGGCCTCGGCATGACCGTCGACACCGCGCGCTTCCGCCCCTACCTGGTCGACGTCGAGATCAAGGTCGGCGGCAAGCTCCTCTACCGCACGCCGTCGATCTGACGCCGCGCGCCCATCCATACACACCGGGAGGCAACGAGATGGCGAAGCAGCAAGCGAACTTCATCGCTGGCGAATGGGTCGAGGGCGCGGAGGTGACGCGCAACGTCAATCCCTCCGACACGAACGACGTCGTGGGCGAGTACGCGCGCGCCTCCGCGGCGGATGTCGCGACGGCCATCGCCGCGGCGAAGGCGGCCAGCCATGGCTGGGCACGCTCGACCCCGCAGGAGCGCCATGACGTGCTGAGGAAGGTCTCGGACGAGATCCTCGCCCGCAAGGACGAGCTCGGCCGCCTGCTGTCGCGCGAGGAAGGCAAGACGCTGGCCGAAGGCATCGGCGAGACGATCCGCGCCGCGCAGATCTTCGCCTTCTTCGCCGGCGAGGCGCTGCGCCTCTCGGGCGAGAAGCTCGCCTCGGTCCGGCCGGGCGTCGAGGTCGAGATCACGCGCGAGCCGATGGGCGTGGTCGGCATCGTGACGCCGTGGAATTTCCCGATCGCGATCCCGGCGTGGAAGATCGCACCGGCGCTTTGCTACGGCAACGCGGTGGTGTTCAAGCCCGCCGACCTCGTGCCGGGCTGCGGCTGGGCGATCGCGGAGATCATCTCGCGCTCGGGCCTGCCCAAGGGCGCCTTCAACCTCGTGATGGGCCGCGGCTCGGTCGTCGGCGAGGCGATCCTGCGCAGCCCGGACGTGCATGCGGTCACCTTCACCGGCTCCGTCGCCACGGGCCGGCACGTCGCCGCGACCTGCTCCGCGCGCATGGCCAAGTTCCAGCTCGAGATGGGCGGCAAGAACCCGATGGTCGTCCTCGACGACGCGGACCTCAAGACCGCGGTCGAATGCGCGGTGAACGGCGCCTTCTTCTCGACGGGCCAGCGCTGCACCGCCTCGTCGCGCCTGATCGTCACCCAGGGCATCCACGACCGCTTCGTCGCAGCGCTCGCCGAGCGCATGAAGGGCCTCGTCGTGGACGACGCGCTCAAGCCCGGCACGCATGTCGGCCCGGTCGTCGACCAGTCCCAGCTCGACCAGGACCTGGAGTACATCCGCCTCGGCACGAAGGAAGGCGCGCGCCTCGTGGCGGGCGGCGAGCTGCTGAACCGCGGCACGCCCGGCTTCTACCTTTCCCCGGCGCTGTTCGCGGACGCGACCAACGCGATGCGCATCAGCCGCGAGGAGATCTTCGGGCCCGTCGCCTCGGTGATCCGTGCGCGCGACTACGACGAGGCGCTCGCGCTCGCCAACGACACGGAGTTCGGCCTTTCCTCGGGCATCTGCACGACGAGCCTGAAGCACGCGTCCCACTTCAAGCGCAACGCCGAGGCCGGCATGGTGATGGTCAACCTGCCGACGGCGGGCGTCGACTACCACGTGCCGTTCGGAGGCCGGAAGGGATCGTCCTACGGGCCGCGCGAGCAGGGGCGCTACGCGGCGGAGTTCTTCACGCAGGTGAAGACCAGCTACATCCTCGCCTGACGACGACGCGCGCGGCGGCGGCACGGCCTGCCGCCGCGCCGTTGCGCCATCACTGCGTCCCGCGCAGGCCGAGCAGGGCGCGCGCCTCGGCAGGCGTCGCCACCTCGGGCCCGATCTCGCGCACCAGCCGCACCGCCTTCTCGACCAGGTGCGCGTTCGAGCCAAAGACCCCCTTCTCGACATAGAGGTTGTCCTCGAGGCCGACGCGCACATGGCCGCCGAGCAGCACCGCCTGCGCGGCCATCGGGAACTCCATGCGGCTGATGCCGAACGCAGCCCAGTGCGCGCCCGCGGGCAGCAGGCTGCGCATGTGCATCATGCTCTCCGGGGTCTGCGGCGCCCCCCACGCGACGCCGAGCACGACCTGGAAGAGCGGCGGCGCGTCGACGAAGCCGGTGTCGACGAGGTGGCGCGCAAGCCGCACGTGGCCGGTGTCGAACACCTCGAGTTCCGGCTTGGCGCCCGCGTCGCGCATCAGCGTCGCCATCTCGCGCAGGTGTCGCGGCACGTGGACGAAGGCGACCTCGCCCATGTTCATCGTCGCGACGTCGAGGCTGCAGATCTCGGGCTTGAGTTCGGTCACGTGGCGCACGCGGTCCGCGGGCTGGGCCATCGTGCTGCCCGGGCCGTGGAGGCGCGGGTCGTCGGGATGCGGGTCGTAGCGGCCGCCCGCGCCGCAACTGAGGTTCAGCACGATGTCGGAGTTGCTCGCGCGGATCCGTTCCACGACCTCCCGGAAGAGCGCGACGTCGCGGCTCGGCTTGCCGGTCCGCGGGTCCCGCACGTGGATATGCGCGATCGCCGCGCCGGCCTCGCCCGCCTCGATCGCGGCGCGCGCGATCTGCTCCGGCGTCACGGGGATGGCCGGGTGCTTGCCGACCGTGTCGCCCGAGCCGGTCACGGCGCAGGTGATGATGACCTTGTCCAGCATTCGCCTTCCTCCTCGCCTTGCCCGTCCCGCGCCGTCAGGACAGGACCGTCTCGCCCAGCCAGCGCCCGAAGCCGAGCGCCGGCGTGACGCTCATTCCACCGACATAGCCGTCGCCCGACATCGTGCCGCCACCGACGATCTCGCCAGCGACATGCAGGCCCGGGACCGGCGCCCCGCGCGCGCCGAGCACGCGCAGCCGTTCGTCCACCGCCACGCCGCCGGCCGTGCGCAGGACCATGCCGACGCAGCGCAGCGCGACGAAGGCCGGGCCCCGTATCGGGCGCGGCATGTGGACGCGGCCCAGGGAGTCGCGACCGCCGGCGGCGACCGCGGCATTGTAGGCAGCGAGCGTCGCGCGCAGGCCGTCCGCGTCGATGCCCGTGCGCGCGCAGAGCGCCTCGACGCCGTCCGCGCGGACGAAGTGCGGGTGGCCGGCGAAGGCCGCCTCGAGCCGCGCGCGGTCGAAGCGTGGCAGCAGTGGCGGCGCCTCGCGCAGGATCTCCTCGTCGAAGACGACCCAGAAGGCAAGCCCGGGCAACCGCGCCAGCGCGGCCTCGCGGATGTCGACGCTCTCGTGGTCCTCGGCGACGAAGCGCCTGCCGCCCGCGTCCACGAAGATCTCCCAGGGTTGGCGGACCTGCGGCGTGAGCGCCGGCACGTCCTCCCAGGCGACGCGCCCGGAGCCCGCCGGATCCTCGATGCCCGCGAGCGCGGGCTTCCAGAAATGCATGTTGCGCAGCGTCGCCCCGAGCGCCTCGGCCATGGCGTGCCCGGAGCCGTCGGAGGTCGGCGAGGCCGTCGTGTAGAGCGGCATGCCCGCATGCAGGCGCGCGAACATCCCGGGGTTCGCGCCATAGCCGCCGGTGGCGAGGATGGTCGCGCGCGCCGCGATGCGCGCCTCGGTGCCGTCCGGCCGGCGCGCCATGACGCCCTCGCCGGGCAGGATCCGCGTCGTCGCCGTGCCCAGCCGCAGGTCTATGCCGTGTCGCGCGCGCGCGGCCTCGAAGACCGGCGCGACCGCCTTGAGGATCGATCGGCCGCCATCCACGCCCCAGTAGGTGCGCGCGATCGCGTAGGCCTCGTGGAGATGCAGGATCGCCGGGCAGGACGGATGCATCTCGAAGCCGATCTCCATCAGCCAGTCGATCGTGCGCGGCGCGAGGTCGACGGCGCGGCGCACCAGCGGCCCGTTCGCGAGGCCGCGGCTGATCCGCATCACGTCGGCGTAGTGCAGGTCGGGGCTGTCCTCGATGCCACGCGCGCGCTGCAACTGCGTTCCCGCCGCGCTCATCTGGCCGGAGGAATAGTGGAGCGTGCCGCCGATGCGCCCGGACTTCTCGAGCACGACGACCTTGAGCCCGCGCGCGGCAGCGGCCATGGCGGCGGGCAGGCCAGCCGTGCCGGCGCCGACCACGGCGAGGTCGAAGGCCTCGCTCATCGGCCCTCCGCCTGCGCGACGCTCCGCGCGAGCGGCGTCGGGTAGCCGGGATCGGGGAAGCAGATGCAGAGGTGGCGGAACGGCGCCTCGCCGAGCACGCGCCAGGTCACGCGGAGCCCCCGGGGAAGGAGGTAGACGGATCCCGCGCGCGCGATCACGCGCGTCTCCTCCTTGTGGAGCGGCGGCGCGAAGGCGACGATCTCGGCCTCCCCGGAAGTCACGTAGTGGACCTCGTCGTGGGACATGAACCATTCGATCGCCGGGCCGGGGAAGAAATCCTCGAAGTTGACCTGGCAGGCCGGTTCCTTGATGCCGCCATTGACGGCCTTGTAGAGCGCGCCCGGCACGTGCGGGAAGGCGCGGGCCGGTGACTCGTCGAGGTCGCTGTCCTTGACGTCGTAGATCCTGAACTTCGACCAGGTGATTGGCTGCATGCTGCCTCCTGCGCCCGCCGGGCAGATGCGGCGCGGCGGACCTCGATTGGACAAGGGGGGCGGGGACTTCCCGACCACGCGACGCAGGCCCCCCGCCCGCGCGCCGGACCGGAAGCGGAGAATAGCGCCCGGTGGTCGCTCAGCGACCCTTGAAATCGGGCGGACGCTTCCCGAAGAACGCCGCGATGCCCTCGGCCCGGTCCTCGGTCGCGAAGAGGAACTGGAAGCTGCGCCGCTCGAAGGCGAGCGCCGCGTCGAGGGGCTGGTCGGCGCCGCGCAGGATCGATTCCTTGATCATCTGGACGCCGATCGGCGGCAGCGCGGCGATCTCGCTCGCGATCGACAATGCCGCCGGCTCGACTTCCTGGTCGGGCACGACTGCGCTTGCGATCCCCATGTCGCCAGCCTCGCGCCCGGATATCGTCCGCCCGGTGAGGGCAAGAAGCATCGCGCGCGGCTTGCCGACGACGCGTGACAGGCGCTGCGTGCCGCCGCCACCGGGCATCACCCCGACCTTGACCTCGGGAAGCGCGAATTTCGCACCTTCGCCGGCCACGATGATGTCGCAGGCAAGGGCAAGCTCGAAGCCGCCGCCAAAGGCGAAGCCGCGAACCGCTGCGATCACGGGCTTTCGTGACTCGGCGACGGGGCGCATCAGTTCCGGAGCACGGCGAGCGAGCGCGCCGACCACGTCGAGTTCCTGCAGTTCGCGCAGGTCGGCCCCGGCCGCGAAGGCCTTCTCGTCGCCACCGACCACGATCGCGCGGATGGCGGGATCGGCGTTCGCCTGCACCATCGCCTCCGCGAGCCGCTCGCGCAGCGCGAGGTTGAGGGCGTTGCGTGCCTCCGGCCTGTTGAGGCGGAGATGCGCGACATGCGGGGCGGGCGTCGTGACGACCAGTTCGCTCATGCCCGCAGGATAGCCCCGCCGGCGCGGCGCGGGAACGGTCGCGCCGCAGCCTCAGGCGCGCTCGAGCACCAGCGCGATGCCCTGGCCGACGCCGATGCACATCGAGCAGAGCGCGTAGCGCCCGCCGTTCCGGCGCAACCCGCGCGCGGCGGTCGCGACGAGGCGGGCGCCGCTCATGCCGAGCGGGTGCCCCATCGCGATCGCACCGCCATGGGGGTTCACGTGCGGCGCGTCGTCCGGCAGGCCCAGCTGGCGCAGCACGGCGAGGGCCTGCGCGGCGAAGGCCTCGTTGAGCTCGACATGGTCCATCTGCTCGAGGGAGAGGCCGGTGCGGGAGAGCACCTTGCGGATCGCCGGAACGGGCCCGATGCCCATGATCCGGGGCTCGACGCCGGCCACCGCCATGCCCACGACCCGGGCGAGGGGGATGAAGCCATTCCTGGATGCCGCCGGCTCGGAGGCGACAACCATCGCGGCGGCGCCATCATTCACGCCCGACGCGTTCCCTGCCGTGACCGTCAGCTCGGGCCCATTGATGCCCTTGAGCCTGCCGAGCTGGTCCAGCGTCGTGTCCGGGCGCGGATGCTCGTCCGAATCGACGACGAGGGGCTCGCCCTTCCGTTGCGGGATGCGCACCGGAACGATCTCGTCCCGGAAGACGCCGGCGGCCTGTGCCGCGGCCCAGCGCTTCTGGCTTCGCAATGCGAAGGCGTCCTGGTCGTCCCGGGCGATCGAGAACGCGCGGGCCACGTTGTCCGCGGTCTCCGGCATCGAATCGACGCCATGGGCGGACTTCATGCGCGGATTGACGAACCGCCAGCCGATCGTGGTGTCGTGCACGGCGTTCGCGCGGGCAAAGGCCGTCTCGGCCTTGGGCATCACGAAAGGGGCCCGCGTCATGCTCTCGACACCGCCGGCGACCACGAACTCCGCCTCTCCTGCCCGGATCGAGCGCGCGGCGATGCCGACTGCATCCATGCCCGAGCCGCAAAGCCGGTTCACCGTCGTCCCGGGAACCTGGACCGGCATCCCGGCCAGCAGCAAGGCCATGCGCGCAACGTTGCGATTATCCTCGCCAGCCTGGTTCGCGCATCCGAGCACGACGTCGTCGAGCTGCGACCAGTCGGCAGACCGATTGCGATCCATGAGTGCCGAGATCGGGATCGCGGCAAGGTCGTCGGCACGCACGGAAGCGAGCGCGCCTCCGAAGCGCCCCATGGGCGTACGCACCGGATCGCAAACAAACGCCTCGCCCATGCACTTCCCCCGATTTGCCCGTGCCGGCGCTCGCCCGACACCTTCCGCTTCATGCAACGCAGCGCAGCCGCCACGCATTGCTCGTATCATGGCGCTTCGTGCGGACAAACCCGCATGATCGAGCCGCCAAGCCGCGCGATGGCCGCAACTCCCCGCACGTGGACAACGTCGCGACCGGGACGGTCGCGCCAGACATCCCGCGGACGCGCGCGCCTTGCCAGCCCGTCCGCGCCGCAGGCACCGGCCAGAAACGAAAACACCCGCCAAGCGCAAGCCTGGCGGGTGTATCTGGTTGCGGGGACAGGATTTGAACCTGTGACCTTCAGGTTATGAGCCTGACGAGCTACCGGGCTGCTCCACCCCGCGGCAACCAAGTCTCCCGGGGGAACCACCTGGCGGCGGATCGCCCGGCGGCAAATCGCGAAGAGGGTGTCTTGCTTGGAAGACTTGGCAGCGACCGACTCTCCCACGTCTTAGGACGCAGTACCATAGGCGCTGAGGGTTTTCACGGCCGAGTTCGGAATGGGATCGGGTGCTTTGCCCCTCGCTATAACCACCAAGTCGTCCAAGCAAGAATACGCCAGGGCAAAAGCCCTTCGTGTCTATGAGAACTCGCGGTCGGCACGCGCGGGCCCTTGCGGGCTCGGCGATGCACGTGGCGGGAAGAAAAGAGTTTCAAGCCGATCGAGCTATTAGGATCGGTAAGCTGAACGCGTTACCGCGCTTTCACATCCGACCTATCAACGTGGTGGTCTACCACGACTCTTCAGGGAGACCTCGTTTAAAGGTGGGTTTCCCGCTTAGATGCATTCAGCGGTTATCCCGTCCGCACATAGCTACCCGGCGATGCCGCTGGCGCGACAACCGGTACACCAGAGGTGCGTCCATCCCGGTCCTCTCGTACTAGGGACAGATCCTCGCAAGTCTCCAAACACCCACGGCAGATAGGGACCGAACTGTCTCACGACGTTCTAAACCCAGCTCACGTACCACTTTAATCGGCGAACAGCCGAACCCTTGGGACCTGCTCCAGCCCCAGGATGTGATGAGCC
>JBEGVV010000162.1:0-8168 GCA_041178225.1 Pseudomonadota bacterium
CGCGCGCTTCTGCGCCTCGGCCTCGGCGTAGATCAGCACGTTGCGGCAGGTGACGAGGTCGAGCTGCGAGAACGGCGGGTCGCCCAGCAGGTTCTGCCGGGCGAAGACGACGACGTCGCGCAGCTCCTTGCAGACGACGTATCCGTCGCCATCCGCGGCGAAGAACCTCGCGAGCCGGGCGGCGCCGACATCCGCGGCGATGCCGGACGGGTAGCGGCCGGCGCGCGCGATCTCGAGCGCCCTTTCGTCGATGTCGGAGGCGAGGATCCTCACCCATGACGGGTCGATGGCCGAGCTGGCGCACTCGGCGATGGTCATGGCGATGGAGTAGGCCTCCTCGCCCGTGGCGCAGCCCGCGACCCAGATGCGCAGCGGCCGCCCCGGCTTGCGCTCCGCGAGCAGGGGGATGATCGCCTCCCGGCGCAGCGCGTCGAAGGACTCCGTGTCGCGGAAGAAGCGCGTGACGCTGAGCATCAGGTCGTCGGCGAGCGCGACGACCTCCGCCGGGTCGCGCCTCAGCATCGCGACATACTCGCGAAGGGAATCGACCTGGCGGATCCCCTGCCTCCGCTCGACGCGACGGACCAGGGTGCGCCTCTTGTAGTCGCGGAACGAGATCCTGGTCGCCTCGAAGAGGAGCCCGACGACCTGGTCGAGAAGCGCGGCGTCCGCCTGCGGCTCGGGCTGCGAGGGCGGTCGCGGCGCGACATAGGGGTGGCGCGTGAATTCGGCGATGGCGGCGCCCATGGCCTCGGGGGGGAGCACCCGGTCGACCGCCCCCGAGGCGATGGCGGCGCCGGGCATGCCGGCGGCCTCCGCCGTCGATGGCGACTGGACAAGGGCGATCCCGCCCGCCTCCTTCACCGCGCGCAGGCCATAGGCGCCATCGGAGCCGTGCCCGGACAGGATGACCGCGATGGCGCGCTGGCCCGCCTCCTCCGCCAGGGACCGCAATGCATGGTCGATGGGCAGGTCGGCGGGCTGGCCCGGGGCGACCGGTTGCCCGACATGCAGGACCCCGTCGCCGAACGACGAGACCATGCCTGCAGGCGCGACGAGCACGCGGTCCGGGAGCAGCGCGGCGCCATCCGAGCCGGGGACGACCGGGAGCGAGGTCGATCCCGCAAGCAGGTCGACGAGCAATGCCTCGTTGCCCGGGGAACGGTGCTGGACGACGACGAAGGCGACACCGCTGTCCGGCGGCATCGCCGCGAACATCGCGCGCAGCGCCGCGAGGCCGCCCGCCGAGGCGCCGACCACCGCGATGGCCACGGGTCGCGCGGCGTCGTCGTGCTTGTCCTGTCCACCCGACATCGCGCCAGCCCCCGTGCAAGTCGCGCCGCAAAGGCACGGCCCACGGCATCCTAGCCCACGGGCCGCGTCGCCACGCGACGGGCATCCGCGGTCGCGTTCCGCCTGCGACGATTCGCCTTCGCGGCGGGCCGCCCCCGCCGGCGCGCCTCGCCATGGTGGAGCCTGGCGCGCCCTGCTGGATTCGAACCAGCGACCTACAGCTTAGAAGGCTGTTGCTCTATCCAACTGAGCTAAGGGCGCCCGGGATCAGCGGACCCGGTCGTAGCGGAAATTGTCGGCGTAGGCGCGCAGCTTCAGCGCGGGCGCCTGCGGCGCGGCGACGGCGTAGTCGATGCCCATGCGGCGGGCATAGGCCTCCGCCTCGTCGAGGGTCTCGAAGCCCAGCTGCACCTGCCCCGCGGTATCGGAGGAGCCGGACCAGCCCATCAGCGGGTCGGGCCGCTTCGCCGCGGAGGGCTCGAACTCGAGGATCCATGCCTTGGTCTTCGCCCTGCCGGACTGCATGGCGGTGCGGGAGGGCTTGTAGATGCGGGCCTGCGGGGCCATGGCTGCTCCGTTCATCGGTCTGTCGGTCGCCCGGCCCTGCGCGCCGGGCGCCATCGCGCGCCAGCGGCTGGTCGGAGCGGCGGGATTCGAACTCGCGACATCCAGCTCCCAAAGCTGGCGCTCTACCAGGCTGAGCTACGCTCCGACTGTCCTGGCCGGACGGCGCGACGGGTATAGGCGATGCCGCGGTCCCCCGCAAGAATCCGCCGGTCGCGCCCTCAGGGCACCGCGTTGCGGAAGATCGCGTGGCGGACGACGTCCCCGGCCTTGAGGCCGAGCCGCGCGGCCGTCCCGCCATTGAGCTCCAGCACCCCGCGCACCGGCCCGTCGGAATGGATCGAGGTCTCGTCGAAGGGCACGGCGCGCGCGTGGATGTTCACGACGCGCCCGTCGCGGTCGATGAAGAGCATGTCGAGCGGGATGCGGGTGTTGCGCATCCACATCGCCACCGGCTGGTCCTGCTTGAAGTCGAAGACCATGCCGTGGTCGGCGGGCATGGATTCGCGATGCATCAGGCCGAGCGCGCGGCGCTGGTCGTTGTCCGCGACCTCGACCGTGAAGCGGTGGGTCCGCCCCGAGGCGCTCTCGATCACGAGGCTCGAGCGCGGGAAGTCGGCGGCGCGCTGGCCCGTCTGCGCCGCGGCATGGCGGGCGGACAGGGCGGCTGCGGCGAGGAGCGGGAGGACGAGGCGGCGGCGCATGGCGCGACCATGCCCGTCCCTCCCCTCAGGGTTCAAGCACCGCGCGGGCCGCTGCGCGCAGCTCGTCGCGCACCGGCCCCTCGCGCGGCGGGTCGTCGAGCGTGGTGAACCAGTGCTCCGGCCGCGGCTCGGAGCGGCGACGGTTCCAGTGCAGCCCGCGCAGCACCTGCTCCGCCCCCGGCGGCAGGCGCGCGGGCGCCTCCAGCCCGTTCAGCGTCCCCCAGATCCCGGTCCAGCAGCGCGCGACGCTCCACGGATTGTAGCCGCCGCCGCCCAGCACGAGCAGGCGCCCGCAGGCGCCGGCGAGCGCGGCGACCGCGCGCCTGTAGGCGCGGTTCGAGAGGGACAGCCCGCTCATCGGGTCGTCGGCGAGCGCGTCGGCGCCGCATTGCAGGACCAGCGCCTCCGGCCGGAAGCGCTGCAGCAGCGGCAGGACGGCCTCCTCGACCAGGAAGGCGAGCTCGCTGTCGTTGAAGCCCGCGGGCACGGGCAGGTTGCGCGCCGAGCCGCCCGCGCGGTCGGCGAGGCGGCCCGTGCGCGGCCAGCGCCCGTCCTCGTGGATGGAGATGGCGAGCACGCGCGGCTCGCCGGCGAAGGCCAGCTCGACGCCGTCGCCGTGGTGGGCGTCGAGGTCGACATAGGCGACCCGCGCGATCCCGCGGTCGAGGAACTCGAGGATGCCGAGCACCGGGTCGTTGAAGTAGCAGAAGCCCGAGGCGCGGTCGCGCAGCCCGTGATGCGTGCCGCCCGCCGGGACGTGGACGACGCCCTCGCGCGCGGAGAGGATCTGCGCCGCGCGGATCGTGCCGCCGCAGGACGTCGCCGGGCGCCGGAACACCTCGCCGAAGACCGGGTTGCCGTTGCGCCCGATGTTCCAGCGCGCGCTCGCCTCCGGGTCGATGCGCTGCGCGCGCTCGGCCTCGGCGACCGCCGCGACATAGGCGGGATCGTGGAAGCGCGCGAGCTGGGCCGGCGTGGCGACCGGGCTGTCGAGATAGGCATGGTCGGGCAGCCAGCCCAGCGCGCGGCAGAGGTCCATCACCGCGCTCACCCGCGGGATGCCGAGCGGATGCGTCGCGCCGTAGCGCGAGCCGCGGTAGATCTCGCTGCCGACGAAGAGCGGCGGAGGCGTCATGGCCGCGGTCGCCTCAGCCGTGCGGCCCGTCCTCGCGGGCCTCGGCCTGCTGCGCCCACATGCGCGCATAGGTGCCGCCGCGCGCGAGCAGCGCCGCGTGGTCGCCGCGCTCGGCGACCACGCCGTCCTGCAGCACCACGATCTCGTCGGCGTCGACGACGGTGGAGAGGCGATGCGCGATCGTCAGCGTGGTGACGTCGCGCGAGATCTGGCGGAGCGATTCCTGGATCGCGCGCTCGGTGCGCGTGTCGAGCGCGGAGGTCGCCTCGTCGAAGATCAGCACCCGCGGCCGCTTCAGGATGGTGCGCGCGATCGCCACGCGCTGGCGCTCGCCGCCCGACAGCTTCAGCCCGCGCTCGCCCACCCGCGTCTGGTAGCCGTCCGGCAGCGAGGCGACGAAGTCGTGGATGCGCGCCAGCCGCGCCGCCTCCTCGACCTCCGCGGGCGTCGCGCTCGGGCGGCCATAGGCGATGTTGTAGTAGACCGTGTCGTTGAACAGCACCGTGTCCTGCGGGACGATGCCGATGGCGGCGCGCAGGGAGTCCTGCGACACCTCGCGCAGGTCCTGCCCGTCGACGCGGATCGCGCCGCCGCCGACGTCGTAGAAGCGGAACATCAGCCGCGCGATCGTCGACTTGCCCGCCCCGCTCGGCCCGACGATCGCCAGCGTCCTGCCCGCCGGCACGCGCAGGCTCACGCCGCGCAGGATCTCGCGCCGCTCGTCGTAGCCGAAGCGCACGTCGTCGAAGACGACCTCGCCGCCCCCGGGCGCGAGCGGCCGGGCGCCCGGCGCGTCCCGCACCTCCACCTCGACGCCGAGGAGGCGGAACATCTGGCCGAGGTCGGTCAGGGCCTGGCGCAGCTCGCGGTACATCATCCCGAGGAAGTTGAGCGGCAGGTAGAGCTGGATCAGGTAGGCGTTGACCATCACGAAGTCGCCGACGGTCATCTCGCCGCGCGCGACGCCCGCGCCGGCCAGCAGCATGACCAGCGTCACGCCGGCCGCGATGATCGCGGCCTGCCCGATGTTGAGGATGGACAGGGTGTTGGCGCTCCACACCGCCGCGCGCTCGTAGGCGGTCAGCGAGGCGTCGAAGCGGCGCGCCTCGTGCGCCTCGTTGCCGAAGTACTTCACCGTCTCGTAGTTGAGCAGGCTGTCGACGGCCTTGGCGTTGGCCTCGCTCTCCGCCTCGAGCATGCGACGCCGGTAGACGAGGCGCCATTGCGTCACCGCCAGCGTCCAGGCCGTGTAGGCGGAGATCGTCAGGAAGGTGGTCGCCGCGAAGCGCCAGTCGTAGAGCCACCACAGCACAAGGCTCACGAGCAGGATCTCGAGCACGGTCGGCGCGACCTGGAAGACCAGGTAGTAGACGAGGTTCTCCACGGCGTTGATGCCGCGCTCGATCGCCCGCGACAGGCCGCCCGTCTGGCGGTCGAGGTGGAAGCGCAGGCTCAGCCGGTGCAGGTGGCGGAACGTCTCCAGCGCGAGGCGGTGGACGCCATGCTGCGCCACCGGGTCGAAGACCATGGTGCGCAGTTCCTGCATGGTCGAGGACAGGATGCGCGTCGCGCCATAGGCGAGGATGAGGCCGACCGGCAGCGCGATCGCCGCGTCGCGCGGGCCGAGCGCGTCGACCGCCTGCTTGTAGAAGACCGGGACGAAGAGCGTCGCCGCCTTCGCGCCCAGCAGCAGCGCGAGGGCGAGGAAGATCCGCACCCGGAGGGCCACCCCCTGCTCCCGCCAGAGATAGGGCGCGAGGCGGGCGACGACCGCGAACGTGGAGGGCGGCGGCCGGGATGCGCCTGTCGAAGCGGGCATGGATACACCTTGGGTGGCGGGCGCTTGCAGGCGCGGCCTGCGCAAAATAGGTTCGGTCGAAGACTACACGAACCCCCGGGAGACGCCGATGATCGAACGCCGTGAATTCCTCCGCGCAGGCCTTCTGGGCGGCGCTTCGCTGGGCATCCTTGGCGCGGCCTCCGGCCCCGCCGCCGCCCAGGCGATCGAGCAGCTGCAGATGTTCATCCCCGCCGCGCCCGGCGGTGGCTGGGACCAGACCGGTCGCTCCCTCGAGCAGGCGATGAAGGCCGCGAACCTGATCAAGGCCGCGCAGATCACCAACAAGGGCGGCGCCGGCGGCGTCGTCGGCCTGCCGGAGTTCCTGAACCAGTGGAGGGGCCGCCCGAACGCGATCATGGTCGCGGGCCTCGTGATGGTCGGCTCGATCATCACCAACAAGGCGCCGGTCTCGCTGCTCTCGACCGTGCCGCTCGCGCGCCTGACCGAGGAGTACCAGGTCATCGTCGCGCCGGCGAACTCGCCCTTCAAGGACCTCAGGGACTTCGCCGCCGCGCTCAAGGCCGACCCGGCCAAGGTCCCCATCGCGGGCGGCTCGGCGGGCGGCACCGACCACATCACGGCCGGCCTGGTCGCGAAGGCCGTCGGCAGCGACGCGCGGCGCGTCGCCTACGTGGCGAACGCGGGCGGCGGTCCGGCCGCGGCGATGATCATCGGCGGCCAGGTCGCGGCGGGCGTCTCGGGCCTCGGCGAGTTCGCCGAGAACATCAAGGCCGGCAAGATGAAGGCGCTCGGCGTTTCCTCCGACAAGCGCATCGCCGGGGTCGACATCCCGACCTTCAAGGAGCAGGGCGTCGACGTGTCGATCGCCAACTGGCGCGGCGTCTTCGCCCCGCCGGGCGTGACCGACGCGCAGCGCAAGGCGATGATCGACCTGATCGAGGCGACCGTGAAGTCCGCCGCCTGGCAGGAGATCCTCGCCAAGCAGGACTGGGCGAACGTGCTCCTGACCGGCGACGCCTTCGGCGCCTACGTGCAGGAGGAGTTCAAGCGCACCGAGGCCGTGCTCAAGGACCTCGGCCTCGCCTGACGGACGGCGGGGACGCGGCAGGCGTTCCGCGCGGGGCCGGGCATCGCGACAGGCGGGCCCGGCCCTTTCTCTTGCGGGGGAGGACGGGATGGAACGGCGGCAGGGCGAGGCGAAGGTGGCGGCCGCCATCCTCGCGCTCGCTGGCATCGTGATCTGGCAGGCGGGGACGATCCCCTCGCCGCTCTACGCGCAGCTGGGCCCGCGCGTGGCGCCGTACATCGTCGGCGCCGGCCTCGCCATCCTCGGCGCCGCCCTCCTCCTTGCCGCGCTCTCCGGGCGCTGGCGTGCCGAGCCGGAGGAAGAAGGCGCGCCCGACCTCCCTGCCCTCGGCTGGATCGGCGCCGGCCTGGCCATGAACGTCGTCCTCATCCAGCCGCTCGGCTTCGTCGTCGCCTCGACGCTGCTCTTCGCCTTCGTCGCGCGCGGCTTCGGCTCGACGCGCTGGGCGCGCAACGCGGCGATCGGCCTCTCGATCTCCCTGCTCGCCTATCTCGGCTTCGACAGGCTGCTCGGCATCCGCGTGGGCGCCGGCATCCTCGAGGGAGTGCTCTGACATGGACGCGCTCTCCGGCCTCGCGCAGGGCTTCGCCGTCGCGCTGACCCCGATCAACCTCTTCTGGTGCCTGCTCGGCACCACGCTCGGCACCGCGATCGGCGTGCTGCCCGGGCTCGGCCCGGCGGTCACGATCGCGCTGCTGCTGCCGATCACCTTCAAGGTCGACGCGACCGCGGCCTTCATCATGTTCGCCGGCATCTACTACGGCGCGATGTATGGCGGCTCGACGACCTCGATCCTGGTCAACACGCCGGGCGAGAGCGCGACGATCGTGACCGCGATGGAGGGCCACAAGATGGCCCGGCGCGGCCGCGGCGCGCAGGCGCTCGCCACCGCGGCGATCGGCTCCTTCGTGGCCGGCACGATCGGCACGCTGGGCCTCGCCTTCCTCGGCCCCGTCGTCGTCGACCTCGCGCTGAGGTTCGGGCCGGCCGAGTACTTCGCCCTGATGGTTCTCGCCTTCGTCACCGTCTCCGCCGTCCTCGGCAACTCCGCGCTGCGCGGCCTCGCCTCGCTCTTCCTCGGCCTCTTCCTCGGCCTCGTCGGCGTCGACAACCAGACGAGCCAGGCACGCCTCACCTTCGGGGTCATGGAACTGCTCGACGGCATCGACGTCATCCAGGTGGCGGTCGGCCTCTTCGCCGTGGGCGAGACGCTCTGGCTCTGCGCGCGGCACAGGAACGCGAAGGACGAGGTCCTCGCGCTGAGCGGCTCGCTGTGGATGAGCGCGCAGGACTGGGCGCGTTCCTGGAAGGCGTGGATCCGCGGCGCGCTGATCGGCTTCCCGATCGGCGCCCTGCCCGCGGGCGGCGCGGAGGTCCCGACCTTCCTGTCCTACTACACGGAGAAGCGCCTCTCCCGGCACCCCGAGGAATTCGGCAAGGGCGCGATCGAGGGCGTCGCGGGCCCGGAGGCCGCGAACAACGCATCGGCCGCGGGCGTGCTCGTGCCGATGCTGACGCTGGGCCTCGCCTTCCTCGGCCCCGTCGTCGTCGACCTCGCGCTGAGGTTCGGGCCGGCCGAGTACT
>JBEGVV010000163.1:0-6837 GCA_041178225.1 Pseudomonadota bacterium
CCGAGGCGCCATGGATCCAGAGCAGCCGGCCCGCGGGGCGCGGCAGCGAGGCGATGCCGCGGCGCTCCGCGAGGCGCGCGGGATCCTCCTTGCCGCGCCGCGCGCGGCGCGCGAGCCACAGGCGCAGCGCCGGCGCGAGGCCGCCCGCCAGCGCGGCCGCGAGCGCGTTCATGGCCGCTCGCCGCCCTCGCCGACCTCGGCGGCCTGCGCGGCGTGCAGGCGCGCATAGGTCCCGCCGCGCGCGAGGAGCTCGGCATGCGTGCCGCTCTCGACGATGCGTCCCGCGTCGACGACGCAGACCAGGTCCGCGTCGACGATGGTCGACAGGCGATGGGCGACGACCAGGGTGGTGCGCCCGCGCATCAGCGGCGCGAGCGCGGCCTGGACCTGGCGCTCGGTCTCGACGTCGAGGGCCGAGGTCGCCTCGTCGAGCAGCAGGATCGGCGCGTCCTTGAGGACCGCGCGGGCGATGGCGATGCGCTGGCGCTGGCCGCCGGAGAGCTTGGCGCCGCGCGTGCCGACGACCGTGGCGTAGCCCTCGCGGAACTCCGAGATGAAGGTCGCCGCGCCCGCGACCGCGGCGGCGCGCTCGATCTCGGCGTCGGTCGCGTCGGGCCGGCCATAGGCGATGTTGGCGCGGATCGTGTCGTGGAACAGCGCGGTGTCCTGGCTCACCAGCGCCATCGAGCGGCGCAGCGAGGACAGCGTGACGTCGCGCACGTCGACGCCGTCGATCGTCACGCGGCCGCGCTGCGGGTCGAACAGCCTCGGCAGGAGGTTCAGAAGCGTCGACTTGCCGCCGCCCGACGGCCCGACGAAGGCGACGGTGCGGCCGGCCTCGATGCGCAGGTCGAGCCCCTCGAGGACGACGCCGCCCTGCGGGTAGGCGAAGCCGACGCCCTCGAAGGCGATGTCGCCGCGCACCGGCGGGAGCGTCGCCGCGCCCGGCTTCTCGCGGATCGAGGGCTGCATGTCGAGGAGCGCGAAGACGCGCGCGGCGGCGGCGAGCCCCTCCTGGATGGTGACGTTGAGGTTGGCGAGCGAGCGCACCGGCTGGTAGGCGAGCAGCAGCGCCGTGATGAACGAGAAGAACGCGCCCGGCGTCGTCTTGCCCGCGACCACCTTGTGGCCGCCATAGAGGATGACCGCCGCGATCGCGAAGCTCGACAGCGTCTCCATGATCGGGTGAGAGGCCGCGCGGGTCAGCGCGCTCTTCACCGACAGCGCGCGCAGCCGCTCGATCGCCGTGCGCGCGCGGGCGCTCTCGGTCGGCTCCATCGCGTAGGCCTTGACCTGGCGCGCGCCCTGGAAGGCCTCGTCGAGCAGCGCGGAGAGCTCGCCGATGCGCTCCTGCGCGCCCGTGGTGACGCGGCGCATGCGCCTGCCGAGGATCCGCGCCGGCACCAGCGCGAGCGGGAAGACGAAGAAGGTCACGAGGGCGAGCTGCCAGTCCTGCCAGAACAGAAGCCCGACGAGGCAGGCCGCGGTCACGGCGTCCTTCACGAGGCCCGTCGTCGCCTGGGTGATGACCCCGCGCAGCGTCGCGACGTCGTTGATGAAGCGCGCGATCAGCTTGCCCGGCGGGTTGTCGTGGAAGAACTGCAGGTCGGCGGCGAGCAGGTGGTCGAAGAGCCTGGCCTGGACGTCGGAGATGATGCCCTGGCCGACCCTGGTCATGATCACGGACTGGGCGTAGGTCGCGGCGCTCTTCACCAGCGCGGCGAGCACGACGGCGCCCGGGATGACCCAGAGCAGGTCCTGCCGGCGCTCGAGGAAGACCTTGTCGAGCACGGGCTCCATCAGCCACGCGTTCGCCGCCGTGGCGACCGCGGCGACGATCATCGCCACGATGGCCAGCGCGAGCATGGCGGCGTGTGGCCGGACATGGTCCTCGAGCAGGCGGCGCCATATGCCCCGGCCCGCCGGGGCGGCGGATTCTTGCTTCGTCATCCCGCGGTCAGGTGATTGATGCGCCACCGAAAATCGGCGGCGGGAACCTAGCACCGCGGCGCCCGCGCCGCCACCTCCCGCGCCGATCGAAGGGCCGGTCATCGCCGCGGCGGTTCCCAAGCCGCGCGGCGCGGGGCTAGGCTCGGGGCCATGACCACGACGCCGCGCGCCTTCCTCGAGGGGCTCTTCCGCTCGACCATCGAGGCCGCCCAGCCTCGCCTTTGCGTGCCGCCGCACCTGCCGCCGCTGCCGGCGGGCCGCCTGCTGGTGCTCGGCGCCGGCAAGGCCACGGCCGCGATGGCCGCCGCGGTCGAGGCGCATTACGGCGAGGCGGGCCGCATCGAGGGCCTGGTCGTGACGCGCGACGGCCATGGCGTGCCCTGCCGCCGCATCGAGGTCGTGGAGGCCGCGCATCCCGTGCCCGACGCGCGCGCGCCGCGCGCGGCCGAGCGCATGCTCGCCCTCGCCGCCTCGGCCACCGCCGACGACCTCGTCCTCGTGCTGATGTCCGGCGGCGGGTCGGCGCTGCTGGCGCTGCCGCAGCCGCCCGTCGGCCTCGACGAGTTCCGCGCGCTGACCGGCGCGCTGCTGCGCTCGGGCGCCAACATCGGCGAGATGAACACCGTGCGGAAGCATCTCTCGCGCATCGCCGGCGGCCGGCTCGCCGCCGCGGCGGCGCCCGCGCCGGTGCTCACCCTCGCCATCTCCGACGTGCCCGGCGACGATCCGTCGACGATCGGCTCCGGCCCCACCGTGCCCGACCCGACGACGCTGGAGCAGGCGCGCGCCGTGCTCGCGCGCCGCGGCATCGAGGCGGCGCCGTCGATCGCGGCGCGCCTCGCCGATCCGTCGAACGAGACGCCGAAGCCCGGCCACGCGGCCTTCGCGCGCGCGCGCTTCGTCATGACGGCAAGCCCTGCCCAGGCGCTCGCCCACGCGATCGCGCGCGCGAAGGCAGCCGGCTTCGCGGTGCATTCGCTCGGCGACGCGGTCGAGGGCGAGGCGCGCGAGGTCGGCCGCGCCCATGCGGCGCTGGCGCGCGGCATCCTCGCGGGCGAGGGGCCTGTCTCGGCGCCGTGCGTCGTGATCTCCGGCGGCGAGACGACGGTGACCGTCAGGGGCGGCGGCCGCGGCGGCCGCAACGCCGAGTACCTGCTCGCCTTCATGCTCGCGATGGGCGGCGCGCCGCGCGTCCACGCGCTCGCCGGCGACACCGACGGCATCGACGGCGTCGAGTCGAGCGCCGGCGCCTATGCCGCGCCGGACTCGCTCGCGCGCCTCGCGGCCCGCGGCGTGGACGCGGCGGCGCGCCTCGACGACAACGACGCCTGGACCGTCTTCGACCGCCTCGGCGACCTCGTCGTCACCGGGCCGACGCTCACCAACGTCAACGACTTCCGCGCCATCCTGGTTGCGTGAGCCTCGACCCGAGGGGGAACCATGCCGCGCCTGTGCTCAACGAAGATCGTCGCCACGCTTGGCCCGGCCTCTTCCGATCCCGCGACCATCCGCAAGCTCTTCGAGGCCGGGGCGGACGTCTTCCGGCTGAACTTCAGCCACGGCTCGCACGACGACCATCGCGCGCGCCACGCCGCGCTGCGCGCGGCCGAGCGCGAGATCGGCCACCCGATCGGCATCCTGATGGACCTCCAGGGCCCGAAGCTGCGCGTCGGGACATTCGAGGGCGGGCGCGCGACGCTGGCCACCGGTGCCTCCTTCCGCCTCGACCTTGACGCAGCTCCAGGCTCCGGGCGTCGCGCCTGCCTGCCGCATCCCGAGATCTTCGCCGCGCTGCAGGAAGGCGCGGACCTCCTGGTCGACGACGGCAAGCTGCGGCTGCGCGTCGGCAGGCACGGCGCCGACTTCGCGGAATGCGAGGTGGTCACCGGCGGCACGATCTCCGACCGCAAGGGCGTCAACGTGCCGGGCGTCGTGCTGCCGATCTCGCCGCTGACGGAGAAGGACCGGCGCGACCTCGCCTTCGGCCTCGAGCTCGGCGTCGACTGGGTCGCGCTCAGCTTCGTGCAGCGGCCCGACGACATCGCCGAGGCGCGCCGCCTGGTGCAGGGCCGCGCCGGCGTGCTCGCCAAGCTCGAGAAGCCCTCGGCGATCGAGCGGCTGGAGGAGATCGTCGACCTCTGCGACGCGGCGATGGTCGCGCGCGGCGACCTCGGCGTTGAGATGCCCCCGGAGACGGTGCCCGGCACGCAGAAGCGCATCGTCCGGCTGTGCCGGCGCGCGGGCAAGCCGGTGATCGTCGCGACGCAGATGCTGGAGACGATGGTCTCCTCGCCGACGCCCACGCGCGCCGAGGCCTCCGACGTCGCCACCGCCGTCTACGACGGCGCCGACGCCGTGATGCTCTCGGCGGAGACCGCCTCGGGCCAGTACCCGGTCGAGGCGGTGACGATCATGGAGAAGATCATCGAGTCGGTGGAGCACGACCCGCTCTACCGCCCGATCATGGACGCCGTGCACGCCGAGCCCGAGCACACGGCCGCCGACGCGATCACGGCCGCCGCGCGCCAGGTCGCGCACACGGTGCGCGCCAGCGCGATCGTGACCTACACGACGTCCGGCTCGACGACGCTGCGCGCCTCGCGCGAGCGGCCCGACGTGCCGATCCTGTGCCTGACCGAGAAGCTCGACACGGCGCGGCGCCTGACCCTCGCCTGGGGCGTGCATCCCGTCGTGACGGCCGACGTGCGCAGCTTCGAGGAGATGGTCGACAAGGCCTGCCGCTTCGCGAAGGCGGGCGGCCTCGCGCAGGCGGGCGAGCGCGTGGTGATCACCGCGGGCGTGCCCTTCGGGACGCCCGGGGCGACCAACGTGCTGCGCCTCGCCTGGGTCGACTGAGGCCGGCGAGGCGCCCGGTCAGCCGAAGCCGAAGGCGATGCGCGCCTTGCCGGCGTAGAGGGCCTCCACCTTCGCCTTCGGCCCGGCCTTGACCAGGCCCGTGCAGGTGCCGGTGCTCACGTATTCGCCGGCCTTCAGCCCGCCGCGGCGACGCAGCATGTTCGCGAGCCACAGCAGCGAGGCATGCGGGCCGCCGATCACGTCGGCGCCGGTGCCCTTGCCCACGACCTGTCCGTCCACGCGCATCTCGACCGCGAGGCGATCGAGGTCGCGCGTCGCGCCGGAGGAGAAGGGCCGCCCGACGACCAGCGCGCCGTTGGCGCCGTGGTCGGCGGCGAGCGAGGGCAGGCCGACCTTCAGCCAGTCGGTCCAGCGCGAGGACACGATCTCCACCGCGGGATGGACAGAGGCGATGGCGCGCTTCACCTCGGCCATCGTGTAGGGCTTCGCGCGCGGCGGCAGGTCGCGGCCGAGGCGGAAGGCGATCTCCGCCTCGAGCCCGCGCATCGGATGCGCGTCGGAGGGGATCGTCGCGCCGGGCTTGAGCACGCGGCTCGCGTAGACGCGGCCGGCGAAGGGGCCGCGGGCCTTCAGCAGCTTGCGCGCCATCGCGCCGGTGGCTCCGACCTTCCAGCCGGCGACCTTCTCGCCCAGCGCCGCGGCGGTCGCGGCCTGGATCGCGTAGCCCTCGGCGAGGGTCGCGGGGCGACACGCCGCGGGCAGCGCGTCGAGCGCCTTGCCCGAGCGCCAGGCGCCGGCGAGGAGGGATGCGGCTTGCGCGACCTGGGCCTTCTTCATGGCGTGAACTCCACTTCGACCTGTCCGAGGAAGCCGAACCTTGCCACGGCGCGGTCTCCCGGCGCGACCGGAGTCATGCCGGTGAGCGAACCCGTGGTGACGATGTCGCCGCGGCGCAGGCCCGGCCCGAACGGCGCGGGCGCGTTGGCGAAGAGCACGACCGCGCGCAGCGGGTCGCCGAGGATCCTCGCCCCGCTCCCGCGCGCGGCCTCGGCGCCGTTGACCTCGAGCACCGCCTCGATCGCGCCGCGATCCATCGAGCGCCAGCTCAGCACCGCCGGGCCGAGGACGAAGGCGCCGCTGGCGCCGGCGTCGGCGATGTTCATCGCCGTGGCGCGCGGCTCGGGCAGGCGCGAATCCGCGACCTCGATGGCGAGGCGCATCGCGCCGATCGCGGCATGCACCTCGTCGAGCGACCAGGGCGTCGCGCGCGGCGGCAGGTCGGCCGCCATCTCGAAGGCGATTTCGCATTCCAGCGTCGGCTGGACGAAGCGCCGGCGCGAGAGCTTCGCCGGGGCGTCGTGGAAGAACGCCGACAGCAGCCGCGCGCCGGTCGGGCGGTCGATCCCGGCCGCGGCCTGCGCCTCGGCCGTCAGCGACCCGACCTTCCAGCCGCGATACCCGCCGCCGAGCCGCGCGATCTCCGCCTGCACGCGATAGGCGTCGGCGGGCGTCGCGGGCACGGCATCGGGCGGCAGCGCCTCGACGAGGCGCGCCTGCGCGCGCGCGGCCACGAGCGCGCTCGCGGCGCGCTGGAGATCGAAGGGTGTCATCGCGTCCTCACAGCCTGCGCGGCGGAACCTCGCGCGCCCGGCGCCCCGAGCGCAAGCGCCAATCCCCGGCCCCTCGCGTCCCGCCCTCCGGCAGGACGGACCGCGCTCCATTCCAGTCCGCGCCACGGCGCGGATGGAGCGACCACGCTGCGCCTCGCGCGGATGGGAGGGGTGGCGCCGCGCGGCAGCGCGGCGACGGGGAGGGCATGTGTGCTGGAGGCCAAGTGACGCGCATGGGCTCTGGCGGTGAAACGCTGACCGCATCCCGCATCGACCGCTCGCCGCGCAGGAAGCTCATGCCCCCTCCGTCGCGCGCCTGCGGCGCGCGCCACCTCCCCCACCCGCGCTGCCGCGCGGCCGGGGGAGGAGACAGGCTGGCTCCCCTCCTGTCCGCGCGGCAGCGCGGCTGGGAGGGGTGGCGCCGCGCGGCGGCGCGGGGGCGGGGGGGGGCTGTGTGGTG
>JBEGVV010000164.1:0-31653 GCA_041178225.1 Pseudomonadota bacterium
CCGGGCAAGATCGTCTCCACCTCCCAGGAGGTCGAGGTGATGGTGCTCGACGTCGACTCCGTGAAGCGCCGCATCTCGCTCGGCCTCAAGCAGTGCCTCGACAACCCGTGGGAGGTCTTCCGCGACAAGTTCCCGTCCGGCACGGAGATCGAGGGCGAGGTCAAGAACATCACCGAGTTCGGCCTGTTCGTGGGCCTGCCCGGCGACATCGACGGCATGGTCCACCTGTCGGACCTCGACTGGAACCGCTCCGGCGAGGACGCCATCAAGGACTTCAAGAAGGGCGACGCGGTGAAGGTGAAGGTGCTCGACGTCGACACCGACAAGGAGCGCATCTCGCTGGGCATCAAGCAGCTCGCCAACGACCCGTTCGAGGGCTCGATCGGCAAGTTCTCCAAGGGCCAGGTCGTGACCGCCACGGTCACGCAGGTGCAGGAGAACGGGCTCGAGGTCAGCCTCGCGGACGGCGTCATCGGCTTCATCCGCAAGTCGGACCTGGCCCGCGACCGCGGCGACCAGCGTCCCGACCGCTTCGCGATGGGCGAGAAGGTCGACGCCAAGATCACCCAGATCGACCGCGGTTCGCGCCGCGTGCAGCTCTCGGTGAAGGCGAAGGAGATCGACGAGGAGAAGGAGGCCATGGCCACCTACGGCTCGTCCGACTCCGGCGCCTCGCTCGGCGACATCCTCGGCGCCGCGCTGCGCCGCCAGCGCGAGCAGGACAAGCCCTGATCGGGATCGGGTCGTCCCAGGGCGGCCCGAAGGGGGCGGGAGCCACGGCTCCCGCCCCTTTTCATTTGCCGGCGCGCAATGCCCACAATTCGCGCAATGTTGATCTTCCCGCTCGGGATCACCACGATAGGCCCTGCCCAGAGACCCCACCCGACGAGGTCCCAGACATGATTCGACGCCCGACGAGATTCCTCGCCATCCTGGCCGCGGCGGCCTTCGCCCTCGCGCCGGTCCTGGCGGAGGCAGCCGCCGGCGGCAACCGCAGCGCCGGGAGCCGCGGCGCGCGCACGATGCAGTCCGCGCCGGCCACGCCGACGACCCCGAACGCCGCGCGCCCGGTCGAACGCAGCGCGACCACCCCGCAGCAGGCGCAGCGCCCCGCCCAGGGCATGCAGGCGCCCCAGCAGCAGTCCTGGTTCCAGCGCAACCCGTTCATGACCGGCCTGCTCGGCGGCATGCTCGGCGCGGGCCTGATCGGCGCCCTCATGGGCGGCGGCTTCAACCTCGGCGAGGGCCTCGCCGGCTTCCTCGGCCTGGCCCTGCAGGTCGCGCTCTTCGCGGCGATCGCGATGCTGGTCCTGCGCTTCATCCGCAGCCGCCGCGAGGCCGCGCAGGCGGCCTCCGGCCCGGCGCTCGCCTCGGGCCCGGTGCCCGACGCCATGGCGCGCGGCCAGGAGAACCTCGACGCGAGGCCGGCCGGCGCGACCGGCGGCAGCGCGGGTGGCGGCGCGGGCGGCGTGCTCGCCCCGCAGGCGGCCGACGAGATCGGCCTGTCCGGCCAGGACTTCGAGATGTTCGAGCGTCGCCTCGGCGAGGTCCAGGATGCCTGGAGCCGCGGCGACCTCGCCGGCCTCAAGCGCTTCGCGACGCCCGAGATGGTCGGGTATTTCAGCGAGGAGCTCTCGGCCAACGCCAGCCGTGGCGTCGAGAACCGCGTCGAGCAGGTCAAGCTCGAGCAGGGCGACCTGTCCGAGGCCTGGCAGGAGGGCTCGGTCCAGTACGCCGCCGTGGCGATGCGCTTCAGCGCGCTCGACTACGACGCCTCGCTCTCCGATGGCCGCGTCGTCGCGGGCAGCCGCGAGGCGCGCCGCGAGCACACCGAGGTCTGGACCTTCATGCGCAGCCAGGGTGGCGACTGGATCCTCTCCGCGATCCAGCAGGTCTGACGCCAGTCCAGGGACGGTCCCACGGGGGCCCGGCGCGGCGAAGCCCGCGCCGGGCCCCTTCCTTTTCCGGAGGCTGCGCGCGCGCCCTTTTGCGGGATCATGCGCCGCCGCTCTAGTATCCGCCGATGCCGTTCCCCGAAGCAGACCTCCTCGTCGACCGACGCCGCCTGAAGCGCCAGGTGTCGCTCTGGCGCCTCGCCGCCATCCTCGTGCTCCTCGGCGCCAGCCTCGCCGCCGCCTACCACCTTGGCGAGCCGCGCTGGGGCCGCGGCCATGTCGGGCGCTTCGCGGTCAGCGGCGTGATCACCGACGACGCGGCGCGTCTGCGGACGCTGCGCGAGCTCGCCGAGGATGGCCGCGTGAAGGCCCTCCTGCTGCGCATCGACAGCCCCGGCGGCACGGTCGTCGCGAGCGAGGAGCTGCACCGGCAGGTGCGCGCGATCGCCGAGCGCATCCCGGTCGTCGCCGTGCTCGGCCAGACCGCCGCCTCCGGCGGCTACATGGTGGCGCTGGGCGCAGACCGGATCGTCGCGCGCGAGGGCACGGTGACCGGCTCGATCGGCGTGCTGATGCAGACCGCCGACGTCTCCGGGCTGCTGCGCAAGCTCGGCGTGTCGATGGAGCAGATCCGCTCGGTCCCGCTCAAGGCGGTGCCCAACCCGCTCGAGCCGCTGACAGACGAGGGACGCCGCGCCGTGCGCGAGATCATCGAGGACATGCACGCCATGTTCGTCGCCATGGTCGCCGAGCGGCGCGGGCTCGATGCCGACCGCGCGCTGCGCGTCTCCGATGGCCGGGTCTACACCGGTCGCCAGGCCCTGCCGCTGGGCCTCGTCGACGAGCTGGGGGGCGAGGACGCCGCGCTCGACTGGCTGGCCAGGGAGCGCGGCGTGCCGCGCGACATGCCGGTGCGCGATGTCCGCGTCTCGCGCCCGGGCGAGGGCTGGCGCGACCTGTCGTCGCGCGCGCTCTCGGCGCTGACGGGAAAATCCTATCTGCCGGAACGACTTACCATTGACGGGCTAGTGGCCCTTTGGCACCCTGACCTCGGCCAGCGCTGACCTCCGCCGGGGGCGGACGGAAGCGCCGGGCCGGCCCTCCGCACCAAGCACACGAACGGCGCCCGCTTCCGCATGACCAAGTCCGAACTCATCCTGCGCCTCGCCGCGATGCATCCCAAGCTCTACCAGCGGGACGTGGAGCGGATCGTGGCCGCGATCTTCGACGAGATCGCCAACGCCCTCGCGCGCGGCCAGCGCGTCGAGCTGCGCGGCTTCGGCGCCTTCTCGGTCAAGCAGCGCGGCGCGCGGGTCGGCCGCAACCCGCGCACCGGCGATTCGGTCGACGTCGCGGAGAAGTACATCCCGTTCTTCAAGACCGGCAAAGAGCTGCGCGAAAAGCTCAACCCCAAGTCCTGACCCGGCGACCGGGCGGCGGAGGGCATGGCGCCATGCGACCGGTGTTCTGGATCGTCGGCGTCCCGCTCCTCCTCGCTGGCGCCTTCTTCGCGATCGCGAATCGCGAGGAGGTCCGCATCGACCTCTGGCCGCTTTCCGGCGCGGTCACCGTCCCGCTCTTCGCAGCCCTGGTCGGGGCCCTCTACGCAGGCTTCGTGATCGGCGCCCTGGTCGCCTGGTGGGCCGGCCGCCACGGGCGACGCGCCGCCCGCGCCGCGCGCCGCCGCGCCGTGGAGATGGAGGGCGAGCTCGCCCGCCTGCGCAAGGCCGCGCCGCCGCCGGCCGCGACCACCCTGCCCGCGACCACCCCACGCCCCGGGCCCGCCGCGAGCCCGTCCCCTTCCCCCGTCCCCGTGGTTACCCATCCATGATGCGCAGCTTCGACGCCGAGCAGGTCGCGGCGATCCTCGACACGCCACGCCTCGTCGAGGCGCTGCGCACGGCCTTCCGCGGCGACACCCGGACGCCCACGCGCCACCACCACAAGGTCGACGTGCCCGGCGCGCCGCAGGCGATGCTGCTGCTGATGCCCGCATGGACCGAGGGCGGCTACATGGGCGTCAAGGTGGTCTCGGTCTTCCCGGGCAACGCCGCGCGCGGCATCGACTCGGTGCAGGGCAACTACCTGCTGATGTCCGCCACCACGGGCGAGCCGCTGGCGCTGGTCGACGGCCGCATGCTGACGCTGCGGCGCACGGCCTGCGCATCGGCGCTCGCGGCCGACTACCTCGCCCGACGCGATGCGACGCGGCTGCTCATGGTCGGGACCGGCGCGCTGGCGCCGCATCTCGTGCGCGCGCATGCCGCGATCCGCCCGATCCGCGAGGTGGCGATCTGGGGCCGGGACCAGGCGAAGGCGCGTGCCCTGGCCGGGCGCCTTTCGGGTGGACCCTTCGTCGCGCGCGCGACCGACGACCTCGAGGCCGCGATGCGCGAGGCCGACATCGTCAGCTGCGCCACGCTGTCGAAGGACCCGCTGGTGCGCGGCGACTGGCTGCGTCCGGGGCAGCATGTCGACCTCGTCGGCAGCTATGCGCGCGACATGCGCGAGTCCGACGACGCCGCGGTGGCGCGCGCGCGCGTCCATGTCGACACGCCGGCCGCGCTGCTCGAATCGGGCGACCTCGTCATGCCGATCGCAAGCGGCGCGCTGCGCGAGGACGCGATCGCCGGCACGCTCGCGGACCTCGCGCGCGGCACCGCGCCGGGCCGGCGCGACGACGCCGAGATCACGCTCTTCAAGTCCACCGGCACGGCGCTCGAGGACCTCGCGGGCGCGGTGCTCGTCTACGAAGGCGCGGGACGATGAACGCGCCGTGCCCCGGGAGGCATCCATGATCCTTCGCCGCGTCGCCATCGGCTTCCTCGCCGGGCTGCTCGCCGTCCTGACCTTCCACCAGGCGACGATCGGCATCCTCAACGCCTATGGCCTGGTCGGCTCGGCGCCGTTCCGCACCGCCGCGGTCGGGCCGCTCGAGATCCCCGCGTTCCTCAACCAGGCCTTCTGGGGCGGCGTGTGGGGCATCGTGATCGCGCTGCTGACCGACGCGCTGCGCTCCGAGCGCGGCCGCGTCGTCGCCGCGATGCTCGTCGGCGCGATCGGCGCCACCGCCGTGGGCTGGTTCGTCGTCGCGCCGCTCAAGGGCCAGCCCGTCGCGCAGGGCTGGAACCTCGCCGCGATGTGGCGCGGGCCGCTGATCAACGGCGTCTTCGGCCTCGGCGTCGGGCTCATCCTGCCCGGGCTCTGGGCACTGCTCGCCGGCCGGCGATGACGCCCCGGCGCTGGCCGTGCTAAGGCGCGGCCCGCCATGCAGGACAGCGCCACCCGGCTCGTCATATTCGATTGCGACGGCGTCCTCGTCGACAGCGAGGCGATCGCCTGCCGCGTCGACGCGGAGGTCCTGTCCGCGCTCGGCTTCGACATCGGCTTCGAGGAATTGCGCGACCGCTATGTCGGGATCCCGACGGCGGCGATGTGCGCGGACATCGAGGCGCGCTTCGGCCGAAGCCTCCCGCCGGACATCGCCGGGCGCCTGCTGGAGGCCGTGCTCGCCGCCTTCGAGCGCGAGCTCGCGCCGATACCGGGCATACCGGAGGCGCTAGGCGCCATCGAGGCCCCGCGCTGCGTCGCCTCGTCCTCCGACCCGCCGCGCATCCGGCGCTCGCTGCGGATCGCGGGCCTGCTCCACCTCTTCGAGCCGCATCTCTTCAGCGCGACGATGGTGGCGCGCGGCAAGCCGGCGCCGGACATCTTCCTGCACGCGGCGGCGGAGATGGGCGTCGACCCGCGCGACTGCGCGGTGGTCGAGGACAGCGTGCCCGGCGTGGTCGGCGCGCGCGCGGCGGGCATGCGCGTGCTCGGCTTCGTCGGCGGCGGCCATTGCGGGCCAGGCCATGCCGCGCGCCTTGCCGCGGCGGGCGCGGAACTATCCTTCGACGACATGGCGGACCTGCCGCGGCTCCTCGCGGCGCAGGGAGGGACGAGAGCATGAACACCGCGCAACGCATCTTCGTCGGCATCGACCGCAGCGACCGCGAGGGCGCGACGCGCGAGATCGGCAGGCTCGCGGGCGCGGGCTGCGCGGTGAAGCTCGGGCTCGAGTACTTCGTCGCCAACGGGCCCGAGGGCGTGCGCGCCGCTGCCGCGGGCCACAGGCTCTTCCTCGACCTCAAGCTGCACGACATCCCGAACACCGTCGCCGGCGCGACGCGCTCGGCCTGCCGCATCGCGCCGCATTTCCTCACCATCCACGCCGCCGGCGGCATGGCGATGATGCGCGCGGCGGTCGAGGCCGCGCGCGAGGCCGCGGGCGACGCGGCGCCGCGGCTGCTCGCGATCACCGTCCTCACCAGCCTGGATGCGTCCGACCTCGACGCGACGGGCCAGCGCGGGCCGGTCGCCGACCAGGCGCGGCGCCTCGCCGATCTCGCGCAGCGCGCCGGCGTCGCCGGCGTGGTGTGCTCGCCGCACGAGGTGGCTGCGCTGCGCGCGCAATGCGGCCCCGGCTTCGTGCTCGTGACGCCGGGCATCCGCCCGGCCTGGGCGGCCTCGGGCGACCAGAAGCGCATCACGACGCCGGCCGAGGCGATCGCGAGCGGCGCCGACCACCTGGTCATCGGCCGCCCGATCACCCAGGCGCCAGACCCGGCCGAGGCGCTGGCGCGCATCTGCGCCGAGATCGAGGCCGGGGCGTGAGCGTCCTCGTCAAGATCTGCGGCCTCGCCGACCCCGAGGCGATCGCGGCGGCCTCGGGCGCCGACTTCGCGGGCTTCGTGTTCTTCCCGCGCTCGCCGCGCCATGTCGAGCCCGAGGCCGCCGGCCGCCTCGCCGCAGCGCTGCCGCGCGCGGTGCGGCGCGTCGCGGTGACGGTGGACGCCAGCGACGAGGCGCTCGCGGCGATCGTCGAGCACCTCGCCCCGGACCTGGTCCAGCTCCATGGCCGCGAGGACGCCGCGCGCGCCGCCGAGGTGGGGCGCCGCTTCGGCGTCGGCACGATCAAGGCCATGGCCGTCTCCGCGCCCGCGGACCTGGACCGCGCCGCGGATTTCGCGGGCGCAGCCGACTGGCTGCTCTTCGACGCGCGGCCACCGGCCAGGCCCGACGCCCTGCCCGGCGGCAACGCCACCAGCTTCGACTGGACGATCCTCGCCGGGCGCCGCCTGCCCCTGCCCTGGCTGCTCTCCGGCGGGCTCGACGCCGGGAACGTCGCGGCCGCCGTCGCGGCCAGCGGCGCGCGCGCGGTCGACGTCTCCTCGGGAGTGGAGAGCGCGCCGGGACGGAAGGACCCGGCCCGGATCGCCGCCTTCCTGCGCGCGGCGCGCGGCTGAGGCGGGCGTTTTTCGGGCTTGGCCGGCCCGCCAGCCTGCCCTAGAACCTCGGCATGGCTACCGTCCTGAATTCCTTCCGCAATCAGCCTGACGAGCGCGGGCATTTCGGCGCCTATGGCGGCCGCTATGTCGCCGAGACTCTGATGCCGCTGATCCTCGAGCTCGAGGCCGCCTACGTGGCGGCCAAGGCAGACCCCGCGTTCCAGAAGGAGCTCGACTACTACCTCGAGCACTACGTGGGCCGGCCGAGCCCGCTCTTCTTCGCCGAACGCCTGACCAGGCATCTCGGCGGCGCGAAGATCTACTTCAAGCGCGACGAGCTCAACCACACGGGCTCGCACAAGATCAACAACTGCATGGGCCAGATCCTGCTCGCCCGCCGCATGGGCAAGAAGCGGATCATCGCGGAGACCGGCGCCGGCCAGCACGGCGTCGCCAGCGCCACGGTCTCCGCGCTCTTCGACCTGCCCTGCGTCGTCTACATGGGCGCCACCGACATCGAGCGGCAGGCGCCGAACGTCTTCCGCATGAAGCTGCTCGGCGCCGAGGTCCGGCCGGTGACCTCGGGCGCGGGAACGCTGAAGGACGCGCTCAACGACGCGCTGCGCGACTGGGTCGCGAACGTCGAATCGACCTTCTACATCATCGGCACGGTGGCGGGACCGCATCCCTATCCGGCGATGGTGCGCGACTTCCAGTCGGTGATCGGCCGCGAGACGAAGGAGCAGATGCTCCGCCAGGAGGGCCGCCTGCCCGACATGATCGTCGCCTGCATCGGCGGCGGCTCCAACGCCATGGGGCTGTTCCATCCCTTCCTCGACGACAGCGGCGTGGAGATCGTCGCCGTCGAGGCCGGCGGGCACGGCATCGAGACCGGCAGGCACGCGGCCTCGCTGACCGGCGGCCGCCCCGGCGTGCTCCACGGCAACAAGACCTACCTGCTGCAGGACGCCGACGGGCAGATCACCGAGGCGCATTCGATCTCCGCGGGGCTGGACTACCCGGGCATCGGCCCCGAGCACGCCTGGCTGCACGACACCGGCCGCGTCGACTACGTCTCGGCGACCGACGAGGAGGCGCTCGAGGCCTTCAAGCTCTGCGCGAAGCTGGAGGGCATCCTGCCCGCGCTCGAGCCCGCGCACGCGCTGGCCGAGGTGATCAAGCGCGCGCCGCGCATGGGCAAGGACAAGACCATCGTCATGAACATGTGCGGGCGCGGCGACAAGGACGTCTTCGCGATCGCGGAGCGCTTCGGGGTGACGCTGTGAGTCGCATCGGGCCGCGCTTCGAGGCGCTGCGGCGCGAGGGCCGCGCGGGCCTCGTCACCTACGTGATGGCGGGCGACCCGGACGCGGCGACGACCGCGAGGATCCTCGCCGGCCTGCCCGCGGCGGGCGCCGACGTCATCGAGCTCGGCATGCCCTTCTCGGACCCGATGGCCGATGGCCCGGCGATCCAGGCCGCGGGCCTGCGCGCGCTCGCCGGCGGCATGACGCTCAAGGGCACGCTCGAGCTGGTGCGCGGCTTCCGCGCGACGGACGCGCAGACGCCCGTCGTGCTGATGGGCTATTTCAACGTGCTCTTCGCCTATGGCGTCGAGGCCTTCATGCGCGACGCCCGCGAGGCTGGCGCCGATGGCGTGATCATCGTCGACCTGCCGCCCGAGGAATCGGGCGAGGCGGCGCCGCAGGCCGCGGCCCATGGCCTCGACTTCATCCGCCTCGCGACGCCGACGAGCGACGACAGGCGCCTGCCGCGCATCCTCGAGGGCGCGAGCGGCTTCCTCTACTACGTGTCCATCCTCGGCATCACGGGCACGCGCAGCGTCGACGACAAGGCGGTGCGCGAGGCGATGGCGCGGCTGCGCCGCCACACGACCATGCCGGTCGCGGTCGGCTTCGGCATCAAGACGCCGGAAGCCGCGGCCGCGATCGCGCGCGACGCCGACGCCGCCGTCGTCGGCTCGGCCATCGTGCAGGCGGTCGCCGACACGCTCGACGCGTCCGGCAAGGCCACCGGCGCGACGGTCGACCGCGTGCTCGGCCTGGTGCGCGACCTCGCGGCGGGCGTGCGCGGCGCGCGCAAGGGCTGAGCCGATGAACTGGATCACCAACTACGTCAGGCCGAAGCTCCAGGCCCTCGTGCGCAAGGCCGAGGTGCCGGACAACCTCTGGGACAAGTGCCCGGCCTGCGAGAAGATGATCTTCCACCGCGACCTGGAGGCCAACCACCGGGTCTGCACGCATTGCGGCCACCACATGCGCCTGCCGGCGAAGCGCCGGCTGGAGATGCTCTTCGACGACGGCGCCTACGCGCGCATCGAGCTGCCGAGGACGATCCAGGACCCGCTGCGCTTCCGCGACCGCAAGCGCTACACCGACAGGCTCAAGGAAGCGCGCGACAGGACGCAGGAGCAGGACGCGATCATCGTCGCGCACGGCACGATCGGCGGGACGCGCGTCGTCGTGGCGATCTTCAACTTCGACTTCCAGGGCGGCTCGATGGGCATCGCGGTCGGCGAGGGCTTCCTCGCCGCCGCCAAGCTCGCCGTGCTGCAGCAGGCGCCGCTCATCGCGATCCCCGCCTCGGGCGGCGCGCGCATGCAGGAGGGCATCCTGAGCCTGATGCAACTGCCGCGCACCGTGATCGCCGTGCAGGAGGTCAAGGAAGCCGGCCTTCCCTTCTTCGTCGTCCTCGCCGACCCGACGACCGGCGGCGTCTCCGCGTCCTTCGCGATGCTCGGCGACATCGCCATCGCGGAGCCGGGCGCCGTGATCGGGTTCGCGGGCGCGCGCGTGATCGAGGAGACGATCCGCGAGAAGCTGCCGCCCGGCTTCCAGAAGTCCGAGTACCTGCTCGAGCACGGGCTGCTCGACATGGTCGTCCACCGCCACCAGCTGCGCGACCAGCTCGCGAGGCTGCTCAAGCTGCTGGTCGAGCCGCAGCCTTCCGCCGAGATCGTGAGCCTGAAGGGCAAGGACGCCGCGGGCCGCCGCGGCGGCAAGGCGCCCTGAGCGCGGCCGGCGCCGACCCGATCCTCGACCGCCTGTCGGGGCTGCACCCGAAGGCGATCGACATGAGCCTCGATCGCGTGCGCCGCCTGCTCGCCGACCTCGGCGACCCGCAGGACGCGATGCCGCCCGCGATCCATGTCGCGGGGACCAACGGCAAGGGCTCGACCGTCGCCTGCCTGCGCGCCATGGCCGAGGCGGCAGGCCTGCGCGTCCACGCCTACACGAGCCCGCATCTCGTGCGCTTCGCCGAGCGCATCCGCGTCGCGGGCGAGCTCGTGGGCGACGATGCGCTGGCCGCGATCCTCGAGGAGGTCGAGCGCGTCAACGCAGGGCGGCCCATCACCTTCTTCGAGATCACGACCGTGGCGGCCTTCCTCGCCTTCGCGCGCGCGCCCGCCGACCTGTCGCTGCTCGAGGTCGGCATGGGTGGTCGCCTCGACGCCACCAACGTCGTCGCGCGGCCGCTGGTGTCCGTGGTCACGCCGGTCTCCTTCGACCACATGGAATACCTTGGCGACACGCTGGCGCTGATCGCGGGCGAGAAGGCCGGCATCCTGCGCGCCGAGGTGCCGGTCGTGGTCGCGCCCCAGGCGCCCGAGGCCGCCGCGGCGATCGCCGCGCGCGCCCTCGAGGTCGGCGCGCCCGTCTTCCGCCATGGCGCGGAATGGAGCTTCGCCCCCGGCGCGCAAGGCTTCTCCTATCGCGGCGTCGCCGTGCGCGACCTGCCGCGCCCGTCCCTCGCCGGCCCGCACCAGGTCGCCAACGCGGCGACCGCCGTGGCCGTGGCCGAGATGCTTCCCGGGCGCCTGCGCCTGCCCGACGCGGCGATCGCCGCCGGCGTCGCGGGCGCGCGCTGGCCCGCGCGGCTGCAGCGCCTGTCGCGCGGGCCGCTGGCCGAGGCCCTGCCCGCGGGCTGCGAGCTCTGGCTGGACGGCGGCCACAACGAGGATGGCGCGCGCGCCATCGCCGCCTGGGCGCGCGGCCTCGGGGACGGACTGCCTCTCGACATCGTCGTCGCGCTGCGCTCGACCAAGCGCGCAGAGCCCATCCTCGCGGCGCTCGCGCCGGTGGCGCGGAGCATCGTCTGCGCCGGCAACCCCGCCGACCACCTCGCCCTGGCGCCCGCGCGGCTGGCCGAGGCTGCGCGCGCCGCCGGCATCGCCGACGCGCGCGAGGCGGCGGACGTCGCGGCCGGGCTGCGCCTGCTCGACGCGCCGCGGCGCGTCCTGGTCTGCGGCTCGCTCTACCTCGCGGGGGCGGTGCTGGCGGAGAATGGCTGACGCGCGACGAGGGGGAACCGGACGATGATCTACGACTTCGCCAAGACGGCGCCGATGGACCGCTACAAGCTGCTCGCGGGCTGCGTCGTGCCGCGGCCGATCGCGCTCGTGAGCACCACCGACGGCAAGGGCGGGCACAACGCCGCGCCCTACAGCTTCTTCAACGTCATGAGCCACGAGCCCGCGCTGCTCGTGCTCGGCGTCGACCAGCGCAGGGCCGACATCCCCAAGGACACGGTCGCCAACATCCGCATCACGAACGACTTCGTGGTCAACCTCGTCGACATGGGGATCGCCGAGGCGATGAATGTCTGCGCGATCGACTTCGACGCGGGCGTCGACGAGCTGCGCGAGGCCGGCCTCACGCCCGCGCCCTCGACGCAGGTGCAGGCGCCGCGCATCGCCGAGGCGCCCGTGGCGATGGAATGCCGGCTGATGGACGAGCTGCGCTACCGCAACGGCCGCTCGATCGTCGTCGGCGAGATCGTCGCCTTCCATGTCCGCGACGGCATCGTCGACGAGCGCTTCCATGTCGACACGCTCGCCCTCGACCTCGTCGGCCGCCTCGCCGGCGGCGGCTATTGCCGCATCGCCGAGCCCTTCTCGATCCCGCGCCTGTCGCCCGCCGACTGGGCGGCGGGCAAGCGCTCCGCGGTCTCGCCCTTCCGCGGCTGAGCGGGCGCCGGGCCGGGACGCGCGATGATCGACCGCGCCGCGACGCGCCTGCTGGCACCCGCGCTGCGCGCCATCGCGCGGCCGCTCGCCGCCCTTGGCGTCGGCGCCGACGCGGTGACGTTCGCGGGCTTCGCGGCGGGCATCGCCGGCGCCGCGGCGATCGCGCTCGGCCAGCCGCTCGCGGGCCTCGGCCTCGTGCTCGCCAGCCGGGTCCTCGACGGGCTCGACGGCGCGGTGGCGCGGCTGACGACGCCGACCGACCGCGGCGCCTTCCTCGACATCGTCCTCGACTTCCTGTTCTACGCCAGCGTCCCGCTCGGCTTCGCGATCGCGGACCCGGCGGCGAACGCGCTCGCGGCCGCGGTCCTGCTCGCGTCCTTCGTCGGGACGGGCTCGAGCTTCCTCGCCTTCGCCATCCTCGCGGAGCGGCGCGGCATCGAGGCCGGGCGCGCGCCTGCCAAGGGCTTCTTCCATCTCGGCGGGCTGACCGAGGCAGGAGAGACCCTGGCCTGCTTCGCGGCGATGTGCCTCTGGCCCGGGCTCTTCGCGTGGCTCGCGCTCGGCTTCGCAGCGCTCTGCGCGCTTACCGCGGCCACGCGCATCGCGTTGGGCTGGCGCCTGCTCGCCGGGCCGGGGCCCGCAGACGCGAAGGCCCCGCGGGCGGGCGCCGGCGGGGCCTTGCGATAGGGCGTCCGGCCGGTCGGCCGGACCGGGTCAGATGACCGAGTTGACCCACTCGTGGAGCTTCTGCTTCGGCATGCTGCCGACCTTGGTCGCCGCGACCTGGCCGTTCTTGAACAACATCAGCGTCGGGATGCCCTGGACGCGGTAGCGGTTCGGCGTCGCGGGGTTCTCGTCGATGTTGATCTTGGCGACCACGACCTTGCCCTGGAGCTCCTGCGCCAGCGCGTCGAGGGTCGGGGCGATCGCCTTGCAGGGGCCGCACCACTCCGCCCAGAAATCCAGCAGCACGGGCTGCGAGGCCTTGAGGACATCGGCCTCGAAGGACGCGTCGGTGACCTTGACGGTGGCGCTCATGTGAATCGCCTCTCGGTGGAGCTTGCGCGGGGGTAGGGTCGGCGCGATCGCGCCCCGCCGGGGCGCGTCTCGCCGAGGCAATCTAGGAAGCGACCGCGCGCCGGGTCAAGGCGCGCTCAGAGGCGCTCCAGCGCGGCGTCCAGCGCCTCGGGCGCGATCTCGGAGATCGACGGCCCCGCCGTCCAGACCAGGATGCAGCGCACGCGGCGCCCCGGGTAGAGCGGCGCCACCAGCGCGCGGTAGAGCGCGAGCTGCGCGACATAGGCCTGCGGCGCGTCCTCGGGGCGCGCGGGCGGCTGGCGGTTCGACTTGAAGTCGAGGATCCGCACCTCGTCCTCCGCCACCACCAGCCTGTCGACCTGGCCCGCCACCGCGGTCGTGCCGACGACGCCGACGACCGGGACCTCGGCGCGGCTGCCAGGGCCGAAGAAGCCGGGATGGACCTCGATCACGCCGATGGCCTCTCGCGCCAGCGCGTCGCGCTCCGCGGCAGGCAGGTCGGGCATCGCATGGCGCGCAAGCCGGCGCGCCGCCTCGTCCCGCGCGGCGGGCTCGAGGCGCGGCAGCAGCTCGAAGAGCCTGTGCAGCAGCGAGCCGCGCCGGGCGGCCAGCGCGGCCTCGCCGGCGATCGGGCCGGAGGGCACGCCCGCGGCGCCGATCGAGGAGGGCGAGAGCGGCTTCGAGGGGCGCTGCTCGACGGCGGCAGGTCGCCGCGCCCAGCCGGGAAGCTCGACGGGCGGCCCGGCCACGATGGCCGCGGCGACCGGCGCGCGCGGCGGCGCGACACCGAGCCGCAGCGCCTTCCCGCCCTCGCCCCAGGGGGCGTCGACTTCCTCGACGCCGTCGCCGAGCCGCGCGCGCAGCGCCGCCTGCAGCAGCTCGTACCAGTTCTCCTTGCCGTCGGGCCCGGAAGGCGCGTCGTCGCCATCCGGCTCCTCGTCCTCGCCCGGCAAGGGCTTGTCGACCCAGCCGCAGACGACGAGCCGGTCGCGCGCGCGCGTGGTCGCGACGTAGAGCAGCCGGCGATACTCCTCGAGCCGGCGCGTGCGCATGCGCTCGCGCGCGGCGCGGCTCAGCTCGACGTCGTTCTCCCTGCCACCCGGCCAGAGCAGCAGCGGCGCGCCGGACTCGCCGTCTTCCCAGAACAGCTTCGGGTCGTGCCGCCCCGCCGGCGTCGAGACCGTGTCCGGCAGGAAGACGACGGGCGCCTCGAGTCCCTTCGACGCGTGGACCGTCATCACGCGCACCTCGTCGCGCGCGAGCTCCATGTCGCGCTTGATCTCGGCGCCACCGCGCGAGAACCAGCGCAGGAAGCCCTGCAGCGATGGCGTGTTCTCGCGCTCGAAGGCGAGCGCCAGCGCGAGGAACTCGTCGAGCGGGTCCGAGGCCTCCGCGCCGAGCCGCGCGAGGAAGCGGCGACGGCCGCCATCGGGGCCGAGCACGCGCGCGAAGAACTCGTAGGGAGGCGCGAAATCCGCCGCCGCGAGCCAGTCGCCGAGGTCGCCGGCGGCCGCCTTCCAGGACGGCCGCTCGCCCGCGCGCGCGCGCAGGGCCTTCCACAGCCCGCCGGGACCGCGCGCGGGGCAGAGCGCGAGCAGGTCGTCGTCGTCGAGGCCGCAGAGCGGGCTCTTGAGCACGCAGGCGAGCGCGTAGTCGTCGCGCGGCAGCAGCGCGAAGCGCGCCAGCGCGACGAGGTCCTGGATCGCCACGTGGTCGGCCAGCACGAGGCGGTCGGCGCCGGCGACGGGCACGCCGGCGGCCTTCAGCGCGCGCACCATCTCGACGAAGAAGGCGTTGCGCCGCCGCACGAGGACCATCACGTCGCCCGGCCGGATCGGCACGGCGACGCCATCGCGCAGGATCGCCTCGCCACCGTCGATCCAGCCCCGGATCGTCGCGGCGATGCGGCGCGCCAGCAGCGCCGGGGGCGACGCCTCGGAGACGTAGTCGAGCGGCGCGTCCCACGCGACGTCGTCCCCGCCCGGCGGCGGCTCGACGAGCGGCCAGAGCTCGACGAGTCCCGGCTCGCCCTCGCGCACCGCGCGGTGGCTGGTCTCCGTCGCCGCGACGCCGGCGCGCGCGGCCGCCATCGCGAAGAGCATGTCGACGGCCTGCAGCACCGTCGGCGTCGAGCGGAAGGAATAGACGAGTTCGACCGGGAGGAAGGAGCGACCGGCCCCGCGCGCCAGGTTGCCGAACCTTGCCTGCGCGGCGCCGAAGGCCTGCCTGTCCGCGCCCTGGAAGCTGAAGATCGACTGCTTCTCGTCGCCGACGGCGAAGAGCGTGCGCGGCGCGTCGCCGCGCGCGCCCTCGCCCGCGAAGAACTCGCCGGCGAGCCGGTCGACGATGCGCCACTGCTCGGCGCTCGTGTCCTGCGCCTCGTCGACCAGGATGTGGTCGATGCCGCCATCGAGGCGGAAGCGCACCCAGGCCGCGTCCTCCTTGTCGAGCAGCGCCTGGCTGCGGAAGACGAGGTCGTCGTAGTCGAGGACGTCGCGCGCGCGCTTGGCGTCGTCGTAGTGCGCGACCAGCCGCGCGCCGAGGCGGATCATCGCCGCCGAGCCCTGCAGCAGGGCGAGCGCGCGCAGGCGGTCCACCACGGCGAGGCAGCGCTCCGCCTCGACACGCATGATGTCGAGCACGCCGGGATCCGCGCCGAGCGCCGACTTGGTCGCGAGGGTCTTTCGAATCGCGGCGTTCTTCGAGGTGAGGAAGATCGGGAGCCACTCGCGCGCGCGGCCGGCGGCGCAGGCGCCGTGGCCGAGCCCGGCCATGCTGGCGGCGCGCTCGGCGTCGGTCTTCGCCCCCTGCGCGAGCGCCTTCGCCGCGCGCTGCATGTCGCCGACGGGGATCGCCGCGGCGAAGGCATCGAGGATCGCCTCCTCGTCCTCCGCCTCGTCGACCCCCAGCCGCGCGGCGAGGTCGGCGATGGCGCCCTCCGGGTCGCCGCCATGGGTGGCGAGCAGCCGGCGCAGGTGCCGGCGCTGGCTGGCGAGGCCCTCGAACAGGTCGTCGAGTGTCTTCGCGTCGGCGCGCAGCACGAGCCGCGCCAGCGCCGCGCCAAGCGCCGGTTCGGCGGCAGCGTCGGCGAACATGCGGTCGCGCGCCTCGCGCAGCAGGAGCTCGGTCTCGCTTTCGTCGGCGATCGCGAAGCTGACGCCGACGCCTGCCTCGACCGGGAAGCGGCGCAGCAGCGACTCGCAGAAGGAGTGGATCGTCTGGACGCGCATGCCGCCCGGCGCGTCGATCGTGGCCGCGAAGAGCCGGCGCGCCCGCGCCGCCAGCGCCTCGTCGACCTCGATGCCGTCGCCCGCGAGGTCCACGAGGTCCGCGCGCAGGGCCTCCTCGCCCATCGCCGTCCACGCGCCGAGCCGCTTCGAGAGCCGCGCGCGCATCTCCGCCGCCGCGGCCTTGGTGAAGGTGAGGCAGAGGATCGCGTGGGGTGGCGCGCCCGCGAGCAGCAGCCGCGCGACGCGGTCGACGAGGACGCGCGTCTTCCCGGAGCCGGCATTCGCCGCGACCCAGACCGAGCCCGCGGGATCGGCGGCATCGCGCTGCGCGAGCTTGGCTTCCTCGAAGCGGGGATTGGGCTGGTTCACTTGTCGCCCTCCGCTTCGAGCGCGGACCATTCTGCGACGCGCGCGAGGTGGTCGTATTGGGCGTGGGCGGATTTCCACCGCACGCGCGGCCGCGCGAGGTAGGGACGCCGCGGATCGGCGTAGGACGCGACCAGCCTCTCGAGGCCGGCGAGCGCGTCGCGCGCCAGTTCATCGGGCGACTTGCCCGGGCTGCCGCGCCGGGCCTGCACCCGCCTGGCCTCGCCGGGCGTCGCGCCGCCGGTGAGGCGGACATGCAGGAGTTCGCCCGGTGGCGCGGCCGCGACGCCGGGGAAGCCGCCCTCCCGGGCGATCGCGGCCTCGAGCGGGAGCTGGGGCGAGAACCCGACCTCCACCTGCCTGTAGCTCGGCACGGTCCCGGTCTTGTAGTCGACGATGCCGAGCGTCCCGTCCGGCAGCGCGTCGATGCGATCTGCCTCCGCCGTCAGCAGGAAGCCCGAGGGCAGGCGCAGCTCGCCGCGGCACTCGACCGCGAGCGTCCGCGTGCCCGTCGCGCGGCGCTCGCGCTCCCAGTCGACGAACCAGCGCGCCAGCCGCGCGAAGCGCGGCCACCAGACGGCGCGCACGACCGGGCGGTCCATCAGCGGCGCGAAATGCGTGCGCCCGATCGCGAGCAGCCGTTCCAGCGCGTCGCCGGGCAACGGGCCGCCAGCCGCGAGCAGGTCGTGCAGCGCGTCGTGGATCACCGTCCCGCGCTCGCCGGCCGAGGGCTCCTCGTCGACGTCGTCGAGCGGACGGAGCTTCAGGATGCGGCGCGCATAGACCGCGTAGGGGTCGCGCACGAGCGTTTCCACCGCGGTGACCGGAAGCTCGACCGGGCGCAGCTCGACCGGCGGGCAGGGCCGCGGCGGCGTCGGCGGGGCGGAGGGCCGCTCCGGCGCATCGAGGGCGCGCACCCATCCTGGCAGGCGCGCGTCGACGCAGGACGTCCAGGGCTCGTGCCCGCCAAGGAAGGCCTCGAGGCGCTGCAGCCAGCGCGATGGCGCGACGGGCGCGCCATCGACCTTGCGGCTGTGCGACAGAAGGACGACCGGCGCGGCGGCGGCCTGCACGAAGTCATGCGCCGAGAGGCCGACGCGGCGCTCCGCGGGCGGCAGGCCGAAGGCCTTGCGCATGGGCCGCGACAGCCACGGATCCTCGGGCGGCTCGGGCGGCCAGCTGCCCTCGTTGAGGCCGCCAAGGACGAGGATGTCCGCGCCCTGCAGGCGCGCCTCGAGCGGGCCCCAGATCGACAGCCGCGGATGGGTCGGGTAGCGCGCGCGCACCACCTGCCCCGCGAGCATCGCCTCGAGCAGCGCGGGCCAGCTGCGGCCGGGGATCGGGTCGAACGCCGCCATCGCCTGCTGCAGTTCCATCATCGCGTCGCGCAGCGCGCTTCCCGCCTCGCCTGCCCAGAGCTCGCTCTCGCGCGGCGCTGCCGGCGTCGCGAGCCACTCCATCAGGCCGAGATGCAGCGCGCAGAGGCGCGCGGGAGCGACCGCGGGCGACTGCATCGCCGCCGCGAACGCCGCCAGCGGCCCGGAAAGCAGGTCGACGAAGGCGAGGATCTCGTCGCGGTCCACGACCTCGGAGGCCTCGACGGCCTTGCGCAGCCCCTCGACCCCGGGTCCGGGGCGCAGGCCACGCAGCGCGACGCGCTCCAGGCGCCGCACGCGCGACAGCAGCACGCCGCGCGGCAGGCCCGCGCAGGCGAAGGGATGCTTGAGCGCGGAGAGGAGTTCCACCGGCGCGCCGGGATCCGCGCCGAGCGCCGCGGTCGCGCGCAGGAACGCGCCAGGCGGCGTGAGCAGGAGGTCGGTGCCGCCCGAATCGTCGACGCCCAGTCCCCAGCGCGCCAGTTCCGCCGCCACGCGGCGCGCCAGCGCGCGGTCTGGCGTGACCAGCGCCGCGGTGCGGCCCGGCGTCTCGACGGCCTCGCGCAGCACCAGCGCGATGGCCAGCGCCTCCTCCAGCTGCGTCGGCGCCTCGATGCGGCGCAGCCCCTCGAAGGCCTCCGGCCCCGGCCGCTCCATCGCCGCCCAGGCGGGCGTCGTCGCGGCGGGCCGCAGCGCCTCGCGCAGCAGCGCCACGCGCGGATGCGCCGGCGCCGCGCCTGGCCATGGCGCCACCGCCTCGCGCGCCACGCCCAGCCGCGCGAGCAGGCGCGCGAGGCCATGCTGCGGGTGGGCAGGATCCTCGCCGGCCGCGGCCCAGCTCTCGTCGTCCATCCCGGCGTCGAGCCCGGGCAGAAGCACCACGCCGCGCGGCAGGGTCGCGACGGTGGCGAGGAGGTCGGCGGTCGCGGGGATGCTGCCTGTCGAGCCCGCCGCGACGACGAGGCCGGTTGGCGGCGCGGCGGCCCAGGCCGCGATGCGCGCGCGCAGCGCCGCGATCCGGCGCGCCGCCCGGTCGGCGAGGCCGAGTTCCGCGAGATGGCCGGGCCATGCCTCGCGCAGGACCTTCAGCACGTCGAGCGACGCCTGCCAGTGGCTGGCGAGGTCGGCGTCGACGATGCCGTCCAGGCGGTCGAGCGAGACCTCCTCCAGCGCCGCGGAATCGAGCAGCGAGACGAGCGACGCGGCGAGCCGGCAGGCCATCGCGGGATCGCCGCCGGTCGAGGGATGGGCGCGCAGCAGCTGCGCCAGGGTGGCGAGGCGGCGCTGCGCGCCGATGGCCGGCGCGAGCTCCGCGTCGAGGTCCTGCTCCAGCAGCAGCTCGTCGTCGTCGACGTCGCCGATCGGCTCCATGCGCGGCAGCAGCAGCGGCCTGCCGCCCGATGCGCGCAGGAAGGCCTCGCGCAGCGCGCGCGCGGCGCGGCGCGTCGGCAGCAGGACGAGGGCGTCGGCGAGGTCCTCGGGGCGCGGGCAGAAATGCGCGAGCAGGCCCTGCGCGAGGAGATCCGCGAAGGGCGCGCCCGCCGGTATCGAGTGGATGTGCATGCCGGTCTGCGTCCTGCCTGCCCCTGCCATTGCCCGATGCTCGCCCGGGGGCAGGTCGATTCGTGACCTGACGCGCGGGCTCAGGAGAGCGGCCAGTGGGCGCCGCGCCTGCCGATGCGGCGACGCAGCGCGGACGGCATGACGGCGAGGCGATCCGCAGCCGCGGCGTCGCGCGCCGCGAAGGACGACGGCGCGGGCGCCGGCGCGACGGCGCGGTAGCCGATCTCGACCTCCACCAGCGCGACGCTGCCCTCGCGGTCCGGACGGCACCAGACGCCGTCATGCGAGACGGCGAAGAGGCGGCCCGCCGCCTCGGCGGCGTCGACGAGGGCGAGGAAGCCGAGTCCCGGGTCGGGATCGGCGTCCAGCGCCCCTGCGCGCAGCACCGCCGCGCCGGCGAAGGCATGCGTGGCGACCTCGCCATGCCTGCGCCGCCGCGCCGCGCCGGATGGCTCCAGGAAGAGCTCGCCCACGCCCTGGTCCCCGATGGCGCGCGACATCGGCTGCGCGAGCAGCAGCATGTCCATGCGCGCGGGATCCCATTCGCGCGCCATGCGCGCGAGCGCCGGCACGTAGCCGTCGAACCACGCCATGTCGGCGCGCACGGCGAAGAACTCCCCGGCACCGAGATGGCGCGCCGCGAAGGCGAGCTCGGCGCCGTCGGCCATCGGCTCGGGCGACGCCAGCACCTCGACGCCTGGCGCCGCGCCCTTTGCCGCGCCCCTTGCCGCGCCCCATGCCGCGCAATGCTCCGTGATCGCCGCGCGCGCGTGGTGGCACGGCGCGACCACGCGGGCCACGCCCTGCGCGGCAAGGCGGTCGAGCGCATGGTCGATCAGCGCGATCGCGCCCAGCGTCGCGAGGCAGGCCGGGGGCGTGCCGGTCAGCGGGCGCGCGCCTGGCGCGAGGCCGAGGCCGTGGAGGATCGCCTTGTCGATCATGTCGATGCTCCGGTCGGGAGGCGCCGCAGCCCGGGCGGCGCGTGATGGTCGAACCAGGCCCGCAGCCGCGCGAGCGCGGGATGGCGCAGCGCACCCTCGAGCAGGCGCCAGGTCCTGGGCAGGAAGGCGAGGTAGGCGGGCTTGCCGTCGCGCCGCCACAGCCTGATCCACAGGCCGAGCACGCGCGCATGCCTCGCCGCGGCGAGCACGGCGCAGGCCATGTCGAATTCCTCGCCCGCGAGATGGGGCAGCGCGGCGCGGTGGCGCAGTCGCATCGCCGCGGCCACCGCCGGCGAGACGTCGCGGCGGACATCCTCGAGCAGCGAGACGAGGTCATAGGCCGGCGAGCCGGTCGCCGCGTCCTGGAAGTCGAGCAGGCCGCAGCGCGCCGCGCCCGGGCGGCCGGGCAGGACCAGCAGGTTGTCGATGTGGAAGTCGCGCAGCGCCAGCGTCGGGCGCGGCGCCAGCGCGGGCGCGAGCGCCTCGTGCCAGAGGCCGAGATATTCCTCGCGCATCGCCGGTGGCACCGGGCGGCGCGTCGCCTCCGGGACGTACCAGTCGACGAAGAGCGACGCGCCCTCGTCGGCGAGCAGCCGCGCGTCGTGCGCGGGCACGGCGATGCGCGTGGCGTCGGGATGCGACTGCAGCGCCGCGAGCGCGTCGATCGCGAGCGCGTAGAGCTCGCCCTCGTCGCCGCCGCGCGCCAGCACGCGGGTGAAGGTATCGTCGCCGAGGTCCTCGAGCAGCAGGAAGCCCTGCGCCTCGTCCACGGCCAGCACCTCGGGGGCGGACAGGCCGAGCGCGCGCAGGTGGCGCGCGACCAGCACGAAGGGCCTCACGTCCTCGGCCGGCGGCGGCGCGTCCATCGCGATCCAGCGCGCGGCGCCGCGCGACAGGCGGACATAGCGGCGGAACGAGGCGTCGCCGGGGATGGGCATGCGCGCCGCGCCGCCGACGCCGGCGCGGACGAGGAAGGCGTCGAGCAGGGACGCGCGGTCAGCCATCGGCGGGCAGCGCCGCGAGGCGCCCCTTCCAGGCTTCCGGCGCGTCGATCGCGGCGACGCGCGCGCCAGCGCCGGCACCCGGCACGAGCTCGATCCAGAGGCTGCCCTCCGGCAGCAGCGTGCCCATGCGCTCGGGCCACTCGACCAGCAGGATCGCGCCGGCCAGCGCCTCCTCGATCCCGAGCTCCCAGACCTCGGACGGGTCGGACAGCCGGTAGAGGTCGAGATGCCAGACCGCGCCGCCCGGCAGGTCGTAGGCCTGGACCAGGGTGAAGGTGGGGCTCGGCACCTCCAGCGCTGGATCGCCCGCGCGCGCGCGCAGGAAGGCGCGCGCGAAGGTCGTCTTGCCGGCGCCCAGCCCGCCCGAGAGCGCCAGGACGTCCCCCGGGCGCGCGAGCGCCGCGAGGCGCGCGGCGAGCCGCGCCGTCGCCGCCTCGTCGGCCAGCGCGATCCGGCGCGACTCGTCGTGGAGATCGGTCATCCTCCGGCCTTCCTATCCGCGCCCCGCCACGCCCGGCAACCTCCGCGCGCCCGGGTCCGAGGGGGCGCCGGGCGGGGTTGATCCCGCGGGCCGGACCCTTCATGTTCGCGCCCGTCGCGAGCCGACCGCGGGAGACGAAATGAGCGAGATGCGCACGGATGTCGCCATCATCGGCGCGGGCCCGGTCGGGCTCTTCGCCGTCTTCGAGTGCGGCATGCTGAAGATGCGCTGCCACGTCGTCGACGCGCTCGACATGGCGGGCGGGCAATGCGCCGCCCTCTATCCCGAGAAGCCGATCTACGACATCCCCGGCCATCCGCGGATCGACGCGATCGACCTCGTCGAGCGGCTCAAGGAACAGGCGGCGCCCTTCGCCCCGACCTACCATCTCGGCGCGCGCGTCGAGACGCTGGCGCAGCGCGGCGACGACTGGGAGCTCGTGACCTCGCGCGGCGACCGCATCGTCGCGCGCGCGGTCATCGTCGCGGCCGGCGTCGGCGCCTTCGGCCCGAACCGCCCGCCCGTCGCGCGGCTCGCGGAGTTCGAGCAGGACTGCGTCCACTACCTCGTGAAGCGGCGCGAGGAGTTCCGCGGCAAGCGCCTGGTCATCGCCGGCGGCGGAGACTCGGCGCTCGACTGGACGCTGTCGCTCGCCGGCATCGCCGCCCATGTCGACGTCGTGCATCGCCGCGACAAGTTCCGCGCCGCGCCCGACACGGTCGAGAAGGTGCGCGCGCTCGCCGCGAGCGCCGGCAACGTCGACATCGTCACGCCCTACCAGCTCGATTCGCTCGAGGGCGCGGGCGGCAGGCTCGAGGCGGTGGTGGTCAAGGACCTCGATGGCGGGACGCGGCGCCTGCCGGCCGACCACCTGCTCGCCTTCTTCGGCCTCGCGCAGAACCTCGGGCCGATCGCCGAATGGGGCCTGTCCCTTGATCGCAACCTCGTGAAGGTCGATCCCGCGACCTGCGCGACGTCCTCGCCGGGCATCCACGCCATCGGCGACATCGCGACCTATCCGGGCAAGCTCAAGCTGATCCTCACCGGCTTCGCGGAGGCGGCTTCGGCCGCGCACGCGATCCATGCGCGCGTCCATCCCGGCGCGGCGCTGCACTTCGAGTACTCGACGAGCAAGGGCATCTCCGGCTTCGCGGCCTGAGCGCGCCCCGGGCTCAGGGCGCCTGGTCCCTCGCGAGCGGCACGAGGCAGGTCACGGTCGTCCCCTGCCCGACGCGCGAGTCGATCGAGACGTTCCCGCCATGCATCTCGACGATGCGGCGCACCAGGCTGAGGCCCAGCCCCGCGCCATGGTCCGGGCCGCCCGGCCGGCGCACGCGCTCGAAGGCGCGGAAGACGCGGTCCTGGTCCTCCTTGGGGATGCCGCGGCCGCGATCGGTCACCGTCACCGCCGCCATGCCGTCGGGCCCCTGCGTCGCGGAGAGCAGGATCTCGCCGCCCGGAGGCGAGAACTTGATCGCGTTGGAGACGAGGTTGCACAGCGCCTGCTTGAGGCGCCGCGCGTCGGCGTCGAGCGGCGGCATCGCCTCGCAGGCGCCGATGCGCAGCGCGAGGTCGGCGCCGCGCGCCAGGTCCGCCATGACCTGGATCGTGCCCTCGAGCACCGCGTAGGCCTCCACCGGCTCGCGCTCCAGCACCAGCCGCCCGGCCTCGATCGAGGCGAGGTCGAGGATGTCGTTGATGATCGTGAGCAGTCGGTGCGAGGCCGAGATGATGTCGCGGCAATAGTCGAGCTGGCGCTCGTTGAGCTCGCCGAAATACTGGTTCGCGAGCACCTCCGTGAAGCCGATGATGCCGTTGAGCGGCGTGCGCAGCTCGTAGCTGACCGAGGAGATGAACTCCGACTTGAGCCGGTCGGCGGCCTCGAAGGCCGCCGCCCGCTCGCGCAGCGCCTCCTCGACGCGCGTCGTGTCGGTGACGTCGACGTAGCTGATCAGCACCGCGCCGTCGGGCAGCGGCACCGAGCTGAACTCGAGCACCTTGCCGTCGGCGCGGGTCTCGCGCTCGCGCCGCGGCACGCGGTCGGTCAGCCGCGCCACGAGGCGCTCGCGCTCCGCCTCCCAGTCGGGCCCGGCGCGATGCAGCGCGCGCGTCAGGTCGACGAGGCGGCCGATATGGACGTCGCCCGCGAGGTCCTCCGCCGACAGCCCCCAGAGGCCGAGGAAGGCGGGGTTCCAGAGCTTCACCCGCGCGTCCGAGCCGATGACGGCGACGCCCTCCAGGAGGTTGTCGATGGTCTCGCGCTGCACGGCGATCAGCGTGTTGTAGGAGCGCTCGAGCGCCAGCCGGTCCGTGACGTCCTCGTAGGTGAAGAGCAGGCCGCCCAGCGGGTGCGGGGCGATGCGCGCATGCAGCGTCGTGCCGTCCGGGATGTAGGCGACCTCCTCCAGCGGCTCGATCAGGCTGGTGAAGAGCCTCAGGCGCTGGCGCTTGAAGTCGCGGAAGTCGGCGTACTCGGGCAGGCGCCGCTGCGCGCGCAACTCCTCGAGCACCGAGCCGAAGTCGGGCTCGCCGCGCAGCCAGCCCTCGTCGAGGCGCCAGAGCCGCGCATAGGCGGTGTTGAAGAAGCGCAGCCTCTGGTCGGCGCCGAAGATGGCGATCGCGGTCTGGAGGTTCTCGAGCACGTCGGCATGGGCGGCGACGACGCGCTTCATCTCCGCGCGCAGCTCCTCGCGCGCCGTGACGTCGATGGCGGCGCCGACGGTGCCGCCGCCGGGCAGCGGCGACTCCGAGATCTCGAGCCGGCGGCGCTCGCCGCCGACGACGACGTGGAGCTCCGCGCTGCGCGGCGCGCGCTCGGCCGCGGCGGCGGCGGCGAGCTCGCGCGTGCGCAGCGCCACCTGGGGCCCGCCCAGCATGCGGCCCTCGGCGATGGCGTCGGCGACGCTCGCCTCCACCGCGGCCGCGAAGGCGGGGTTGCAGTCGACGATGCGCAGGCCCGCGGAGCGGCGCCAGACCGGCACCGAGAGCGCGGCGAGCGCAGAGGAGAGGGAGTCGCGCACGGCCTCGAGCTCGCCCACGCGGATGCGCCCGGCACGGCCGGCCTCGGCGAGCTCGGTCGCGAGTTCCGCGGCGCGACCCTCGGCCGCGCGGCGCGCGGCCTCCGTCGCCTCGAGCCGCGCCGCGAGCGACGCGATCTCGCCGGCGTCGGACGCGGCGCGGCGCGCGGCGCGCGCGCGCGTCGTCGCGAGGCCGGCGCCCAGCGCTGCGGCCAGCGCCGCGAGGAGGATCGAGACGGTTTCCGGGCCCATGCTCAGGGGCCGGAGTCTAGGCCCAGTCGGGGGCCCGCGCCCAGCCCGTCGCCACGCGACGGGCCGGCGCCCCGGTCAGCCGCGCGACCTCAGTAGCGGTACTGCTCGGGCTTGAACGGGCCGGTCTCGGCGACGCCGATGTAGCTGGCCTGCGCCTTGGTGAGCTTGGTCAGCTTCACGCCGATCTTCTCGAGGTGCAGCGCCGCGACCTTCTCGTCGAGGTGCTTGGGCAGCGTGTAGACCTTGCGCGCGTAGGTGCCGGCGTCGCGGTTGGCCCACAGCTCGATCTGCGCCAGCGTCTGGTTGGCGAAGGAGCTGGACATCACGAAGCTCGGGTGGCCGGTGGCGTTGCCGAGGTTCACGAGGCGGCCCTCGGAGAGCAGGATGATGCGCTTGCCGTCCGGGAACTCGACCTCGTCGACCTGCGGCTTCACGTTGTGCCACTTGTGGTTCTTGAGCGCGGCCACCTGGATCTCGCTGTCGAAGTGGCCGATGTTGCAGACGATCGCGCGGTGCTTCATCGCGCGCATGTGGTCGACCGTGATGACGTCGACGTTGCCGGTCGCGGTCACGAAGATGTCGGCGCGCGGCGCGGCGTCCTCCATCGTCGTCACCTCGTAGCCCTCCATCGCCGCCTGCAGCGCGCAGATCGGGTCGACCTCGGAGACGAGCACGCGGCAGCCGGCCTGGCGCAGGCTGGCGGCCGATCCCTTGCCGACGTCGCCGAAGCCCGCGACCATCGCGACCTTGCCCGACATCATGACGTCGGTGCCGCGGCGGATGCCGTCGACCAGCGACTCGCGGCAGCCATAGAGGTTGTCGAACTTCGACTTGGTGACCGAGTCGTTGACGTTGATCGCCGGGAAGAGCAGGCGACCGTCCTTCTCCATCTGGTAGAGGCGGTGCACGCCCGTGGTCGTCTCCTCGGTCACGCCGCGGATCGCGGCGCCGAGCTTCGCGTACCAGCCCGGGCGCTCCTTGTTCGTCTTCAGGATCGCGGCGTAGAGGATCTCCTCCTCCTCGTTGGTCGGCTTGGCGACCAGCGAGGGATCCTTCTCGGCGCGGATGCCGAGATGGACCAGCAGGGTCGCGTCGCCGCCATCGTCGAGGATCATGTTCGGCGTGCCGCCATCGGCCCACTCGAAGATGCGGTGCGTGTAGTCCCAGTAGTCCTTGAGCGACTCGCCCTTGATCGCGAAGACCGGCGTGCCGCTGGCCGCGATCGCCGCCGCCGCGTGGTCCTGGGTCGAGTAGATGTTGCACGAGGCCCAGCGCACGTCGGCGCCGAGCGCCTTGAGCGTCTCGATCAGCACCGCGGTCTGGATCGTCATGTGCAGCGAGCCGGCGATGCGCGCGCCCTTGAGCGGCTGCGCGGGGCCGTACTCGGCGCGGATCGCCATGAGGCCGGGCATCTCGGTCTCGGCCATCGCGATTTCCTTGCGGCCCCAGTCGGCCAGCTTGATGTCGGCGACGCGGTATTCGGAAGCGATGGCCATGGACGGCTCCTCGGCGGGGCGTGTCGGGGGGCGGGACACCGGCGGAACGGCCGGACGGCGCGCGTGATAACAGCGCGGCGAGGCGGGTTCAAGGGACGCGGCCGGGGGGCCGCCCGTCCTCAGCCCGGGGCGTTGAACGCGTCCAGCATGGCCGCGATCCGGCCGGGATCGTGCTGCGCCATGATCGCGCGGGCCACCTCGGCCGCCGCGGCGAGGTCGATCGCGCGCACCCTCCCCTTCACCCGCGGGATCTTGAGCGGCGCCATCGACAGCTCGCGGATGCCGAGGCCGAGCAGCAGCGCGGTGTAGCGCGGGTCGCCCGCGATCTCGCCGCAGAGGCTGACCGGGATGCGGTTGCGCAGCGCCGCCTCGGTCGTGAACTGGATGAGGCGCAGCACCGCGGGATGGAGCGGGTTGTAGAGATGCGCGACCTGCTCGTCGGCGCGGTCGATCGCGAGCGCGTACATCGTCAGGTCGTTGGTCCCGATCGCGAAGAAGTCGCAGGCGCGCGCCAGCCCGTCCGCGGCGAGCGCCGCGGCCGGCACCTCGATCATGGCGCCGAGCGGAGGGGCCGGGTCCGCCATCGCCACGCCGCGGCGCAGCAGGCGTCGCTGGACGCGGCCCAGGATCGCGCGCACCTCCTGCACCTCGTGCAGGTGCGAGATCATCGGCAGCAGGATCCGCACGGGGCCATGGGCGCCGGCGCGCAGGATCGCGGCGAGCTGCGTCTCCAGCAGCGCCGGCTCGCGCAGCCCGAGCCGGATGGCGCGCAGGCTGAGCGCGGGGTTCGGCCCGGGGGCGAAGCGCGGGCCGAGCGCCGAGGCCAGCTTCTCGCCGCCGACGTCGAGCGTGCGGATCGTGGCCGGCCGGCCCTCGAGCGCCCGCACGGCGCGCGCCAAGGCCTCGTACTGCTCGTCCTCGCCGGGCATGTCCTCGCGGTTCATGAACATGAACTCGCTGCGCAGGAGGCCGACGCCGTCGGCCCCATGCAGCCGCGCGGCCTCGGCGTCGCGCGGCGATTCGAGGTTGGCCTGCAGCCCGATCGCGATGCCGTCGCGCGTCACGGCGGGCAGCCGCGCGATGCGCCGCAGCTGGCGCTCGCCCCGGCGGAAGTCCATGCGCCGGCGCTCGAAGGCGGCGAGCGTCGCCGCCGTCGGCCGCAGCACCACGCGGCCCGCGCTTCCGTCGACCACGACGCGGTCGCCGGGCGCCGCCGCGTCCACCAGCCCGGCCACGCCGAGCACCGCGGGCAGGCCGAGCGAGCGCGCGACGATGGCCGTGTGGCCCTCCATCCCGCCCGCCTCGCAGGCGAAGGCGGCGACGCGGCCCGGGTCCATCAGCGCGGTGTCCGCGGGCGTGACGTCGGAGGCGAGCACGACGGTGCCCTCGGGCAGGTCGCTGAAGGCGCGCAGCCTGGCGCGCGTCAGGCAGCGCAGCAGCCGCCCGCCGACGTCGCGCACGTCCTGGGCACGCGCCGCGAGGTAGGCGTCGTCCATCGCGGCGAAGCTGCGCGCGATGGCGGAGGTCTCCTGCTGCACGGCGGCCTCGGCGTTGACCAGCCGCTCCGCGATGCGCGCCTCGACGCCGCGCACGAGGCGCGAGCCGGACAGCATCTGGACATGGGCGTCGAGCAGGAAGCCGATCTCCTCCGCAGCCGCGGCGGGCAGGCGCGAGCCCTTGGCGCGCAGCCGCGCGACCTGCTGCTGCGCGCGCGCCACCGCGGCGCGGAAGCGCTCGACCTCGCCGGCGGCCTCGCCCGCGCGGAGCTGGCGCTCCGGCACCTGGACGTCGCCGGGCGCGTGGAGGTGGGCATGGCCGATGGCGATGCCCGGAGAGGCGGCGATGCCCTCCAGCGCCAGTTCGCCGGCGGGCGGCCGCGCGCGCGGCCGCGCGGCGCGGGAACGGCCCTGGGTCACGTCGCCTCCCCTTCCAGCGGGCCGCGCCGGCCCGCTCAATCCTCGTCGAACTTCGCCGCCACGAGGCCCGCGAGGGCATCGAGCGCGGCGTCGGCGTCCGGGCCCTCGGCGCGGATCGAGAGCTCCGTGCCGGGCCCGGCCGCCAGCATCATCAGGCCCATGATGGATCGCCCGGAGACGGCCACGCCGTCCTTGGTCACGGTCAACTCCGCGCCGAACTGGCCGGCCAGCTTCACGAATTTCGCCGCCGCGCGCGCGTGCAGGCCGCGCTTGTTGAGGATGGTGACGCGGCGCTCGGCCGGCGCGCCGTCGCTCATCGCGACGCGCCCGCGAGCAGCTGCGAGGCGACGTTGATGTACTTGCGCCCGGCCTCGCGCGCCTCGACGACCGCGGCGTCGAGCGCCATCGTCGAGCGCACCGAGGCGAGCTTGATCAGCATCGGCAGGTTCATCCCCGCGACGACCTCGACGCGCCCCTTGCCGAGGATCGACATCGCGAGGTTCGAGGGCGTGCCGCCGAACATGTCCGTGAGCACCGCGACGCCGTCGCCCTCGTCCGCGGCGGCCACCGCGGCGAGGATCTCGGCCCGGCGCATCTCCATGTCGTCCTCCGGGCCGATGCAGATGGCGCGGACGTTGCGCTGCGGCCCCACGACGTGCTCGAGCGCGGAGACGAACTCCGCAGCCAGACGCCCGTGGGTGACGAGTACCATGCCGATCATGCGTGCCTTCCTGCCCTGCCTCAGCGCGCGGCGTCGCCGCGCCTCTCGATGTCCCGGTGGACGAGGTTGACCTGGCGCCCGCGCTGGCGGAGCCAGCGCGCGAGCCGCTCGGCGACGTGCACCGAGCGGTGCTTGCCGCCCGTGCAGCCGCAGCCGATCGTCAGGTAGCTCTTGCCCTCGCGCTCGTAGCGCGGCAGCAGGGCGGCGAGCATCGCCACCAGCCCCGCGAAGAAGGCCTCGAAGCCGGGGTCGCGCTCGATGAAGGCGCCGACGGCGGGGTCGCGCCCGGTGAGCGGCTCGAGCGCCGGCTCGTAGTGCGGGTTGGCGAGGAAGCGCACGTCGAAGACGAGGTCGGCCTCGCGCGGCAGGCCCCAGCGATAGGCGAAGGACACGACCGCCACGACGAGCCCTGGCCGCAGGTCGTCGGCGAGGCGCTCCTGCACCATGCGGCGCAGCTCGGCGCCCGTGGCGTTCGAGGTGTCGAGGGCGATGTCCGCGCCCTCGCGCAGCGCCCAGAGCAGGGAGCGCTCGGCCTGGATCCCGTCGAGCACCGGGCGGTCGAGCGCCAGCGGATGGCGCCGCCGCGTCTCGGTGAAGCGGCGGCGCAGCACCTCGTCGTCGGCGTCGAGGTAGAGCAGCCGCGCATCGACGCCGGGCGAGGCGCGCAGCCCCGCCAGGGCGTCGAGCACCGGCTGCGGCGCGAAGTCGCGCGTGCGCGCGTCGATGCCGATGGCGAGCGGCCGCGTGCCTTCGCCGCCGGCCTGCACCAGCGCGCCGAGGAAGGAGAGCGGCAGGTTGTCGACGGCCTCGTAGCCCGCGTCCTCGAGCGCGCGCAGCGCCGTGGACTTGCCGGCGCCCGACAGGCCGCTGACGATGACGACGCGGCGGCGCGCGGGGGCGGCTGGGGGCGTCGGGGGCTCGCGCATGCGGTGGGGGGTTCGGCCTGGCGACGCGGGGCGGAGGCGCTCAGGCGGCCGAGCGGCCGGACGCGGCCGGGATCGCCACGCCATGGCGCAGCGCGAGGGCGAGCTTCGCCGGCGCCGAGGCGTCGAAGCCGTGCAGGCGCAGTCGCGGCAGGACGATGCCCAGCACCGCCTCGGACTCGGGCCCGGGCAGGCGCTCGACCTCGTCGCGCGCCACGAGGTCGACCACGAGGCGCAATTCCGCGGCGTCGAGGAAGGGAAGGCGAAGGATGCCGACGCCGCGCGCCTCGACCAGGCCGCGCAGCGGCGCGGGCGGCGAGGCGACGAGGCACGTGCCCCGGCGGCGCAGGTCGACGCGGTCGTCGGCGACCAGCGCAGCGCCGCCATCGACGAGGCGCAGCGCGAGGTCCGACTTTCCGGCGCCGGACGGGCCGCGCAGCAGGATGCCGGCGCCGTCGATCGCGACGCAGGTCGCATGGACCTGGATGGACGTGGCTTGGGTCACGCGGGCGGCACGTTGGACCCCGGCCCCCGCCTTGTCAACGCGCCTACCGCACTGCACCAAAGCGGGCGGGAACGGGGCGCGGCCGCGCGCCGACCGGATGGAGGGGCGCGCGCACAACCGCCCGCTGCCGCATGAAAGACGGGACGGTTTTCACCCGCGACGACGTCGCCCGGGCTGACAGCGCGGGCATGGCGGCCGGGGCCGGGCCAAGAAAACCCCGCAAACACAAGGACCACGGCGCCCGGCACGGGGCTTGCGAAGTCCCGGCCGGCCGCTGCGCGCGCTTCGCGCGCCCTGCGGCCGGCATCCGCGTCCACCGGCATCCGGGGGCGCTCGACAACCCAGCAGGAGGACCCCATGAGACCAAGGACTGCGACCAGCCTCGCGGCGCTTGCGCTCGCCGCCGGCATCGGACTCGCCGGCGCGGCGGGCGCCGCGCCCTTCTTCACCCTCGCCGGCGGCGTGGACGCGCCCGAGGTCGGCAACGACTTCGCCTTCATCTCCAACTCGATCGTGCGCGAAGGCGCGGTCGGCAATCCGGCGACGATCAGCATCACCGGCCCCGGCAACATCCGCATCGAGTACATCGGCAAGGAGGCGCTGTTCTCGAACAACCTCTTCAACTGGGGCGCCCTCGCCGGCGGGCTGCTGGTCTCCGACACCGGGCCCAAC
>JBEGVV010000165.1:0-4930 GCA_041178225.1 Pseudomonadota bacterium
GCGCAGGACCAGAGGCACGCTCGTGCCCGCTGCGATGCCGAGCCGCCCGCCCTGGCGCGGCATCAGCCCGATCGCGCGATTGAGCCAGCCATCGGTGGCGGCGCGCGCGCGCGTCGCCCCGCTCTCGAGGATGTCCTGCGCGTCGAAATGCGAGCGGTCGCGATAGGGCGTCGCGATGGCGTGGACGAAGGACGCCTCTCCGGCGCGGTACATCGCGTGCAGGGCGGAGAGGGACGGATGCAGGCCGAAGCCGCGGTCGAGCAGCAGCGCGCCATCCTCGCCGTCCGTCGCGACCGCGCCAAGGCCGGGGCGCAGCGCGCCGAGCCCGGGCTCGAAGAGCGGTGGCACGGCTGCGAGGCCGTCGAGCGCGCCGCGCAGCACGACGAGCACCAGCCTGTTGCGAGTCGGGGCCGACGCAAGGGCGACGCGCGCGGCGAAGGGAACCGTTGCCTGGGCGGCCGCGAGGGCGAGGGCCGCGCGCCTGGTGAACGCCATTCCTATCTCCTCTGGAACTCGGGCGAGGCCAGCACGAGGGCGATGGCGTCGCTGGCGGAGGCCGCGCGTGGCATCCAGAGCCTCGTCGCCTCGCTCGCTGCGTCGCCCAGCGCGCGCGCGAGGAAGGCTTCCGGGCGCTGTCCCTCGGCGACGCGCGCGCCGAGCGCCATGGCCCAGGTCGCGCGGCGCATGATCGCCTCCGGGCCGATCCAGTGCTCGGCGCGATCGGGCCAGCCGGCGGGCGAGGGGGCCGCGAAGGGCATCTGGCCGAGGATGCGCAGCGCGCCGACGATCCGCTGGTCCTCGGGCACGATGTCGGCCGCGCGCAGCGCCGAGGCCACGAAGTCGTTGGGCGTCTTCAGCTTCGTGGCGGGCGCCGACCAGGACGCGTCATGGCGCAGCAGGGTCGCCGCGAGGGCCGCGAGGTCGCCATCGCCCTCGAGGAAGGCCCGCGACAGCGCGGCCACCAGCGCGGGCGGCGGATCGTCGGCGACGAAGTGCCTCGCCATGCGCGTCGCGACGTTGTGCGCGGTCGATGGATGGCGCGCGAGCATGCCGAGCGCCGCGACCGCCTCGTCCTCGCCGGCCTCGGCGAAGCGGCGGCCGAGCAGGAGCTTCTCGCCCGGCTCGTGGGCCCGCTCGCGGAAGAGGAAGCTCCCGGGGTCGGGCTCGTCCTCGCGCGCGATCGACCAGCCGGTGAGGATGCGCGCGAAGGCGGCGACGTCGTCCTGCGAATAGCCGCCCTCGACGCCCAGCGTGTGCAGTTCGAGGATCTCGCGCGCGAGGTTCTCGTTGATGCCGCGGCCGCGCCGGCGCGCGGCCATCGAGGCCGGCCCCGCCGATTGCGCCTGGTCCAGGTAGAGCAGCATCGCGGGGTGGCGCGCGACGGCCAGCAGCATGTCGCCGAAACGACCGAGGACGTGCGGCCGGATCGCCTCGCGCTCGAAGGCGCCGGCGAGCGGCAGGACGACGGCGCGCTGGATCGACACGGTGAAGTGGTTCGACCAGAAGGCGACGAGGCGCTCGACCAGTGGCGACGCGCTTTCCACCTGCGACGCCGTGCGCGCGATGGCCTCGCGCAGGTAGAGGCTGCGCGCGCTCTCCGGCAGGCGCTCGTCCGCGTCGCCGCGCTGCCCGCGCACGAAGCGCGTGAAGCTGCGCGCGGCGACCTTGCCCGAGGGCAGGTCGTCGAAGCGGCGCGAGGCCGCGGGGCGCGCGCCAACCTGCGCGAGCGCCCAGCCGCGCGGATCGCGGGCGGCGGCCGCGACCTCGCCCGGCCCCGGTCCCATCCCGAACCGCGAGACGGCGAGATGCCCAGCCCTGCTCATCTCCATGCTCCGGAAGCAACCCGGCCCATGCAGGCAGCATAGGCGTAGTCGCGGTCCATTGGTGTTAATCTCCTGTCATCCGCCCCAGACCGGACGCGTGGCCAGGAGATGACCGGAACAGCCCCTGCCGCGCCCGGCGGACAGCAGGCCTCGATGGCGGCGGGCCTTGGCTTCTTCCTCGCCGGCACCTGGTCCTTCGGCGTCCTCGACGCGACCGCGAAGCTCCTGACGCAGTCCTACCACCCGCTCCAGGTCACCTGGGGCCGGTTCTTCTTCGCCTTCGTGATCGTCCTGCCGCTCGCGGCGCGGCTGTGGCGCGCGGGCGGCCTCGCCTCGCGGCGGCCGGGCCTGCAGCTGCTGCGCGCGACGCTGCTCGCGGTGGTCAACTTCCTGTTCTTCGTCGCCATCCAGCACATGCAGCTCGCCGAGGTGCAGGCGATCAGCTTCATCGCGCCGCTGCTCGTCACGGCGCTGGCGGCGCTGCTGCTCGGCGAGCGCGTCGGGCCGCGGCGCTGGATCGCCGTGGCGATCGGCCTGTGCGGCGTGCTGGCGATCATCCGGCCTGGCAGCGGCGTCCTGACCTGGGTGGCGGGGTTCGCGCTCGCGCAGGCGATGGGCAACGCGCTCTTCCACCTCGTCACGCGCTCGATCTCGGCGCACGACCCGCCGCAGCTCACCTTCGTCTACACCGCGACGGTCGGCGCCGCGGCGGCGACGGCCTTCGTCCCGGCGGTCTGGACCTGGCCGACGCCGCTCGACTGGGCGCTCATGGTGCTGACCGGCGTCATGGGCGCGGTCGGGCACTGGTTCCTGATCCTCGCCTATCGCCGCACCGAGGCGTCGTCCCTGGCCCCCTACATGTACCTGCAACTGCCCTGGATCACCTTCCTGGGCTGGCTGCTCTTCGGCGACCTTCCGGACCTCTGGACGCTCGCGGGGGCCGCGGTGGTCATCTCCAGCGGCATCTACGTCTTCTCGCGCGAGCGCTACCTGCGCCGCGTCGGCCGCCTCTGAGTCCCCTCCATGAAGGAAAAGACCCGCCGGGCCCGGGGCCCGGCGGGTCGCCGTGAGGCACTATGTCCGCAGATCGCGGCGCGGGCGGCTCAGCCGCCCGTCTGCGCTCCCGAAGGCTGGGCGGTCGAGCCCGTGGACGCCGTCGAGGTTCGCGCCGAGGACGGGGCCTCGACCGACATCTGCTTCGTGGACCACGCGCACCCACCCTCGGCGAAGGCCGGAACCGACGCCGAAACGACCAGCAGTGCACCGGCCACGAATGACAATCCCTTGCGCACTGGATCACCTCCTTTCGATGGGGCGGGGCGCCAGAATTGCGCTGATCTCCGCCTGGTTGGCTGGGCCGCGCCCGAAAATGGGCCGCGGCGCCCGACTCGGCGGGCTCCTCATGATCTTGCCTGTCGCCCGCCGAGGGCAAGGGTCCGGTCGGCGGCTGGCCGTGGCGGCGGGCGCTCAGTAGCGGCGCAGCCGGTCCACGGTGCCGGGCATCGCCTCGCCCCGGCGGTGCCTGCGGATGTTCTCGACGAGCGCCGCCGCCGCGCTCGGCGCGCGCGTCGTCGCCGCGACATGCGGCGTCAGGAGGATCGCGGGATGCGTCCAGAGCGGCGAGTCGGCCGGCAGCGGCTCGGTCGCGCAGACATCGAGGACCGCCGCGCCCAGGTGGCCGCTGTCCAGCGCAGCGACGAGGTCGGCCTCGACGACATGCCCGCCGCGCGCGGCGTTCACCACGCAGGCGCCGCGCGGCAGCATCGCGAGGCGCCGCGCGTCGAGGATCCCGCGCGTCTCCGGCGTCAGCGGCAGGAGGCAGGCGACGATGTCGCAGCCGCCGAGCATCCGCGCCAGCCCGGCCTCGCCATGGAAGCAGGCGATGCCGGGCAGGGACCTCGGCGAGCGGCTCCAGCCCCTCAGGTCGAAGCCGAAGGGCGCAAGCGCGGCGGCGGCGGCGGTGCCGAGCACGCCGAGGCCCAGGATGCCGACCCGGGTCTCCGATGCCTCGCGGATCGGCAGCACGGACCAGCGCCGCTCCCGCTGCTGGACGAGATAGCCCGGCAGGTTGCGATGCAGCGCCAGCACCGCCATCGCCACGTAGCTCGCCATCTCGCGCTCGAGCGCGGGCTCGATCATGCGCACGAGCGGGATGCCGCGCGGAATCCGGTCGAGGTCGAGCTGGTCGACGCCCGCGCCGACCGAGAAGACGACCTCCAGCCGCGGCAGCGTCTCCAGCAGCCCGTCCGGGAGCTTCCAGGCGACGAGGTAGCGCACGTCACCGGGCGTCGCCGGCATGTCCGGGTGGACATGGAAGGGGATGTCGGGCGCGAGCCCCGCATGGATCCCGGCCCAGGCGCGGCCACGCACGGGCTCGCCGACATAGAGGACGCTCATGGGCGTCGGCCGTCGGCTGCCTCCGCCTCGTGCGCCGCCACCATGGCGGCGAGGCTGTCGAAGCGGAAATCCCACGACGTGCCCTCGGGCGGCGGCATCGTGGCGCCCCACCCGCTGGCCGCGTGGCGCCTGTCGATCCAGGCCGTGGCGAGGCCCACCTGCCGGGCAGGCGCGTGGTCGTGGAAGAGGCTCTGCGCCGTGTGCAGGATGTCGCCCTTGCCGATGCCCATGCCGCCGAGCCGCTCGAGCATGTAGTGGAAGTTCCGCAGGTCGGGCTTGTAGGAGCCGATGTCCTGCGCGGTGAAGATCGCGTCGAACTCGACGCCGAGCCTGCGGTTGCTGCCGCGGAAGCCCTCGCGATCGACGTTCGAGAGGATCACGAGCCTGTAGTGCTGCTTCAGGTAGCGCAGCGAGGCGGCCGAGTCCGGGAAGGCCGGCCAGTCGGGCACGGAGTTCCCGAACCGCTCGTGGTCAGCGTCCTCCAGGCGCACGCCCCACGCGGCGGCGAGCCGCCGATGGACCGCCGCGAGGAGCCGCGAATAGACCATGCCCGGCGTCTCGTGCTCCTGCGCGGATTCATGGCGCGCGAACTCCGCGAGGACCTCGTCGCGCCCGAGCGCGATCCCGGCGCGCGCGATCAGCGGGCCGAGCGCGGCGTGGATGCCGCTCTCCCAGTCGATGAGCGTGCCGTAGCAGTCGAAGGTGAGGAC
>JBEGVV010000166.1:0-22209 GCA_041178225.1 Pseudomonadota bacterium
TTGTTCTCCAGCGTCTGCACGAGGTTGGGCTTGATCGCGTCGCGCAGCAGCACGGCCATCGACCCCACCGCCTTCACGTCGGCGGCGGTCACCGGCTTCCTGTCGAAGGTCTCCGCGACGATGATGCGCGAGAGCCGCGCCTGCAGGTCCTCGAGGTCGCGCGACAGGCAGAGGATCGCCATCACCTCGGACGCGGTCGTGATGTCGAAGCGCGCCTCGCGCGGCACGCCCAGCGCCGGCCCGCCGAGGCCGGTCACCGTGTCGCGCAGCGACCGGTCGTTCATGTCGAGGACGCGCGGCCAGGTGATCCGCCGCGGGTCGATCGAGGGCTCGCCGCGCCAGTAGACGTGGTTGTCCACCATCGCCGCGAGCAGGTTGTGCGCGGTCGTGATGGCGTGGAAGTCGCCGGTGAAGTGGAGGTTGATGTCCTCCATCGGCACGACCTGGGCGTGGCCGCCGCCGGTGGCGCCGCCCTTGCGCCCGAAGCAGGGGCCGAGCGACGGCTCGCGCAGCGCGATCACGGTCCGCCGCCCGATGCGGTTGAGCGCGTCGCCCAGCCCGATCGTCGTGGTCGTCTTGCCCTCGCCCGCCGCGGTCGGGTTGATCGCGGTCACGAGCACGAGCTTGCCGCGCGGCTTGTCCTTCAGCGTGTCGAGGAACTCGAACCCGACCTTCGCCTTGGTCTTGCCGTAGGGCTCGAGCGCGTCGGCCGGGATGCCGGCCTTCGCGGCCACCTCCGCGATCGGCTTGAGCGTCGCGCGGCGCGCGATCGCGAGGTCGGACATCGGATCCATGCTCATGGGGCCCTCTGGTCGGTGATGGCGCAGTGTCGCTCCACGCGGCCCGCTCCGCAAACGCCGGCTTGGGCACGGCCCCCCGCCGGATGACCGTCGTCAATGCGGCGGGCGCCCGGGGGCGCGATCCTGCGCGCCAAGGGACCCAAGGAGGCCCCGGGACATGGAAAAGAAGATGCTGCTCGCGGCGGCGGCCGCGTTCGCCCTCGCGCCCGGCGCGGCGCTGGCCGGGCTCCCGCTCGAGGTGCCCGAGCCCGCGTCCCTGGCGCTCCTCGCGGCGCCCGCCGCCGCCCTGGCGCTCGGCTGGCGCAGGCGCCGGGCGCGGCGCGGGCTCAGCGCTTCGCCGCCGCCTGCCGCGCCCGCTCGCGAAGCCCGGTGATCGTCAGCCGCGTCGAGACGACCTCGGGGTCGGTCAGCAGCTCGACCAGCGCGGCGCGCCCCGATTCCAGCGCGCGCCGGAAGGCCGGCGCGAAGTCCTCGGTGCGCGTGACGCGCTCGGCATGGCAGCCGAGCGCGCGGCCCAGCGCCGCGAAGTCCTGCTCGCTGAGGTCGGTGCCGACCACGCGCTCCGGGTGCTCGCGTTCCTGGTGCATGCGGATCGTGCCGTACATGCGGTTGTTGAAGACGACGACGATCGGCTTGCCGCCATGCTGCACCGCCGTCGCGAGCTCCTGGCCCGACATCATGAAGCCGCCGTCGCCGACGAAGCCGACGACCACCCGGTCGCGATGCACGAGGCTCGCCGCCACCGCCGCCGGCACCGAATAGCCCATCGCGCCGGAGGTCGGGCCGACCTCGCGCCGCGGCCTGCCGAAATGCAGGAAGCGCTGCGGCCAGCCGGTGTGGTTGCCCGCGTCGAGGGTGATGATCGCGTCGGCGGGCAGCAGCGCGTCGAGCGCGTGCATGGCCTTCGCGGAATCGAACGGCCCGGAATAGGCCGGCGCCTCGAGCGAGGCGAGGTAGTCCTTGCGCGCGGCCTCGGCCCACGCCGCCCAGCGCGTGCCGTCGAGCGGCGCCATGGACCGCGCGGCGGCGAAGAACCCGTCGCCCGAGGACACGATGCCCAGCGCGGGGCGGAAGACGCGGCCGATCTCGCCGGCGTCGGGATGCACGTGGACCAGCGCCTGGCGCGTGCGCGGGCTGTCGAGCGTGGTGTAGCCCTGCGTCGTCATCTCGCCCAGCCGCGCGCCCACGACCAGCACGACGTCGGCCTCCTTGAACCGCGCGACCAGCGCCGGCGGGCCCGACGTGCCGATGTCGCCGGCGTAGGCGCGCGAGCGCGTCGACAGCAGGTCCTGGCGACGGAACGAGACCGCCGCGGGGATGCCGTTCGCCTCGGCGAAGGCGATCGCCTGGCGGCAGGCCTCGTCCGACCAGCACGAGCCGCCGACGAGCATCAGCGGCTTCTCGGCGCCGGCGAGGATCTCGCGCACGCGCGCGATGTCCGCCGCGGTCGCGGCGGGGCGATGCGCGACATAGGGCTGGGCGTCGCCCGCGTCCGTGGCCTCGACGAGCATGTCCTCGGGAAGCGCCAGCACGACCGGGCCGGGACGCCCGGAGGTCGCGACATGGAAGGCGCGCGACATGTACTCGGGGATGCGCTCGACGCGGTCGATCTGCGCCGCCCATTTCGCGACCGGCCCGAACATCTGCCGGTAGTCGATCTCCTGGAAGCCCTCGCGGTCCATCGCGTCGCGCGCGACCTGGCCGACGAGGAGGATCATCGGCGTCGAGTCCTGGAAGGCGGTGTGCACGCCGACCGCGGCATGGCAGGCGCCGGGCCCGCGCGTCACCATCGCGATGCCCGGCCGGCCCGTGAGCTTGCCGTAGGCCTCCGCCATGTTGGCGGCGCCGGCCTCGTGGCGCGCGTTGACCAGCCGGATCGACGGGGAGTCGTGCAGCGCGTCGAGCACCTCGAGGTAGCTCTCGCCCGGCACGCAGAAGGCCATGTCGGCGCCGTGGACGAGGAGCTGGTCGACGAGGATCCTGCCGCCGCTGCGGCTGTTGCGCGTGGTCATCTCGCTGGTCCGTCCTGTTCGGGAGGCGCGCAGTAGAGGGGCGGCCTCCGCCCGATGTCAATCGACGCGCGCCGCGTCAGTCGAAGCTGCGGAACCCCGCGGCGGCGGCGCGATCGTAGCCGCGGCTCGCGGCGAGCAGCTGGCGCGTGTAGGCCTCGCGCGGCGTGCCCGCGCGCAGCGAAGCGGCGTCGAGCTCCTCGACGATGCGGCCCGCGTTCATCACCGCGACGCGCTGGCACATGTGCCCGACCACGGCGAGGTTGTGGCTGACCAGCACGTAGGTCAGCCCGCGCCGCTGCCGCAGCTCGGCCAGCAGGTTCAGCACCTCCGCCTGGATCGACACGTCGAGCGCCGAGGTCGGCTCGTCGAGCAGCAGGATGCGCGGCTCGAGCACCAGCGCGCGCGCGATCGCGACGCGCTGGCGCTGCCCGCCGGAGAGCTGGTGCGGGTAGCGGAAGCGGAAGCCCGGCCCGAGCTGCACCTCGGCCAGGGCGCGCTCGATCCGCGCCTCCGCGTCGCCGATGCCATGGATCGCCAGCGGCTCGGCCAGCGCGCGGTCGACGGTGTGGCGCGGGTGCAGGCTGCCGAAGGGATCCTGGAAGACCATCTGCACGGCGGCGTGGAAGGCGCGCGTGCGCCGCCGCCCCTGCGCCTCGCCGCGGATCTCGATGCGCCCGGTCCAGCCGGGGTTGAGGCCGGCGAGCGCGCGCAGGACCGTCGACTTGCCCGAGCCGGACTCGCCCACGATGCCGAAGCTCTCGCCCTCGGCGACGGCGAAGGACGCGCCGCGCACGGCGTGGATGTCGCCGAAGCGCACGTCGAGGCCCTCGGCGCGGATCGCGCTCATCGGCCCATCCATGCGGGGTCGCGCACCAGCGTCGGCAGCGCGGCAACCGGCTTGTCGAGGCTCGGCAGGCAGGAGAGCAGCCCGCGCGTGTAGGGATGGCTGGCGCCGGCGAGGTCGCGCGCGGCCAGCGTCTCCATCGCGCGGCCGCCATACATGACGACGACGCGGTCGCAGAACGAGCCGACCAGCGCGAGGTCGTGGCTGATGAAGACCAGGCCCATGCCGCGCTGCGTGACCAGGTCGTCGAGGATCGCGAGGACCTGCATCTGCACCGTCACGTCGAGCGCGGAGGTCGGTTCGTCGGCGATGATCACGTCGGGCTCGGGGATCAGCATCATCGCGATCATGATGCGCTGGCCCATGCCGCCGGAGACCTCGTGCGGGTAGAGGTCGTAGACGCGCCGCGCGTCGCGGATGCGTACCTGCTCCAGCATCGCGATCGCGCGCGCGCGCGCGTCGGTGCGGTTGGCCCGGTGGTGCTGGCGATACGCCTCGGCGACCTGGTCGCCGACGCGCATGACCGGGTTGAGCGAGAACTTCGGGTCCTGCAGCACCATCGAGATCCGGCGGCCGCGGATCGCGCGCATGCCCGCGTCGTCGAGCCGCAGCAGGTCCTGGCCGGCGAAGGAGAGGCGCGAGGCGGTCACCTCGCCCGGCGGCGGCACGAGGCCGAGGATCGCGCGGCCGGTCATCGACTTGCCCGAGCCGGACTCGCCCACGACGCCGAGCTTCTCGCGGCCGAGCGAGAAGGACAGGCCGCGCACCGCCTCGACGATCCCGGTGCGCGTGTGGAAGCGCACGTGCAGGTCCTCGACCTCGAGCAGCGTCGCCGCGCCCATCGTCACTGCCCCTGCTTCGGGTCGAGCACGTCGCGCAGCCCGTCGCCCAGCAGGTTGAACCCCAGCGCGACGACGCAGATCGCGATCCCGGGCACCGTGGCGACCCACCACTGGTCGAAGATGTAGTCGCGCCCCGTGGCGATCATCGCGCCCCATTCCGGCATCGGCGGCTGCGCGCCGAGGCCGAGGAAGCCGAGGCCCGCCGCGGTGAGGATGATGCCGGCCATGTCGAGCGTCGAGCGCACGATCAGCGACGGCACGCAGAGCGGCATGACGTGGCGCAGCACGATGCGCACCGGCGAGGCGCCCTGCAGCCTGGTCGCGGCGATGTAGTCGGCGTTGCGGATGACCATGGCCTCGGCGCGCGCGACGCGCGCGTAGGGCGGCCACGCGGTGAAGGCGATCGCGATCACGGCGTTCTCGATCCCCGGCCCGAGCGCGGCGACGAAGGCCAGCGCGAGGATCAGCCGCGGGAAGGCGAGGAAGATGTCGGTGACGCGCATCAGCACGGTGTCGAGCGCGCCGCCCGCGTAGCCGGCGGCGGTGCCGACCAGCAGGCCGATCGGGCCGACGGTGACAACCACCACCAGCACGACGAGCAGCGTGATGCGGGCGCCATGCACGATGCGGCTGAAGATGTCGCGGCCCAGCGAATCCGTCCCTAGGAAGTGCTCCGCCGAGGGCGGCTGCAGGCGCCGCGCCAGCGACTGCGCCAGCGGGTCGTGGGTCGCGACGACCGGCGCCAGCAGCGCCAGCAGCAGCAGCGCGACGACGATGGCGAGGCCGACGCAGGCGAGCGGGTTGGAGCGGAAGGCAAGCCAGCGCAGGTAGGCCTGGCCGAGCCGCGACTGCAGCCGCGAGCCGGGCGTGGGGGCGAGGAGCCAGTCGCGCGCGGCCATGCTCAGCGCGCCCGCGGGTCCACGAGGCGGTAGAGGATGTCCGCCAGCATGTTCAGCCCGATGAACACCGCGCCGACCACGAGCGTCCCGCCAAGCACGGCGTTCATGTCGGCGTTGAGCAGCGAGTTGGTGATGTAGCGCCCGAGGCCGGGCCAGGCGAAGACGGTCTCGGTCAGCACCGAGCCCTCGAGCAGGTTGGCGTAGCTCAGCGCGATCACCGTGATCAGCGGGACCATCGCGTTGCCCAGCGCGTGGCGCCAGACCACGCGCCGCTCCGGCAGGCCCTTGACCCGCGCCGTCGTGACGTATTCCTGGCGCAGCTGCTCGAGCATGAAGCTGCGGGTCATGCGGCTGACATAGGCGAGGCTGAAGTAGCCGAGCACGCTCGCCGGCAGGATCAGGTGCGAGAAGGCGTTGCGGAACACCTCCCATTCGCCGCGCAGGGCCGCGTCGAGCAGGATCACGCCGGTGATCGGGTCGACGATGTCGTCGAAGGCGACGCCAAGGCGCCCCGGCCCGCCGACCACCCCCAGCACGCGGTAGAAGACGAGAAGGCCGACGAGGCCGAGCCAGAACACCGGCACCGAGAAGCCGAACAGGCCGACGACGCGCACGACCTGGTCGATCCAGGTGCCGCGATGCACCGCGGCGAGGACGCCCGCGGGCACGCCGAGCGACACGCCGATGATCGTGCCGAGCGTGGCCAGCTCGAGCGTCGCCGGGAAGACGCGGCCGATGTCGACCAGCACGGGGTTGGCGGTCAGGACCGACTGGCCGAGGTCGCCGGCCGCGATCTTCCTGAGGTAGATCCAGAACTGCTCGTGGAGCGGCAGGTGCAGGCCGAGCTCGATCCGCGCCCGCTCGTAGACATCGGCCGGCGCGCGGTCTCCCACGGCGGCGAGCACGGGGTCGATCGGCACGACCCGCCCGATGAAGAAGGTGACGAGGAGCAGGCCGAGGAAGGTCACCGCGACGGCGACGACCTCGCGGCCAAGCAGCTTCGATGCGCGCGCGAGGGACACGATGGGGGACCGGGTGGAGCGGCGCCCGGGGATCCGCCCGGGCGCCGCGCGGCCGTCAGTTCTTCGTGATCGCCGCGAAGCTGTTCATGTCCGACATGATGCCGAGCGCGAAGCCGTTGACGTTCCTGCGCCGGGCGGCGACCTCGATCTGCTGGAACATGATCACGAAGGGCGAGACGCGCTGGTGCTCGCGCTGCGCGGCCTCGTAGGTCGCGGCGCGCTTAGCCGGGTCGCGCTCCAGGACCGCGCCGGAGATCACCTTGGTCATCTCGGGGATGTCCCAGGAGTTGCGCCAGGCCAGGGTCTTCGACGCGGCGTTGTCGCCGTTGTCCTCGTTCATGCCGAAGGTCTGGGCGTTGGTGTGCGGGTCGAAGTAGTCCGGCCCCCAGGAGCCGATGAAGATGTCGTGGATGCGCCCGCGATACTTGGTGAGGGTCTGGCGGCCATCCCCGGGGAGCAGCTCGAGCTTGATCCCGGCCTGCGCCCAGGTCGCCTGCAGCGCCTGCGCGACGTCGGTGATCGGCGCGGTGGTGCGCACGTCCATCGTCACGCTGAAGCCATTGGGCAGCCCGGCCTTCGCCAGCAGCTCCTTCGCCTTCGCCACGTCGAGCCTGTAGGGCTTGTCGGAGATCGCGCCGGGGAAGCCCTGCGGCAGGAAGGACTGGTGCTGCAGGTAGGTGCCGGCCAGCAGGTTCTTCTCCAGGCCATCGTAGTCGACGAGCCACTTCAGCGCCTCGCGGACCTCGGGCTTCGCCAGGTTCGGGTTCTTCTGGCTCAGGCCGAGGTAGAGGATGTAGCCCTTGCGGCCCGTGTCGATCGCGATGTTCGGGTCGTTGCGCACGGCCGCGATCTGGTCCTTCGAGAGGTTGCGGGCGAAGTCGATGTCGCCCTTCTCGAGCTGCAGGCGCTGCGACGCGGGCTCCGGCACGTGGCGCATGACGACGCGGCGGTTCTTCGGCGCGCCCTTGATCCAGTTCGGGTTGGCCTCGAGCGTGTATTGCTCGTTGGCGCGCCAGGCACGCAGCGAATAGGCGCCCGAGCCGGCGGAGTTCTGCTTGAGCCAGGCGTTGCCCCAGTCGCCGTCCTTCTCGTTCGCCTTCACGACCTTGGAGTCGACCACCGAGGCGACCGCGGCGGTGAGGCAGTAGTAGAAGAAGGTCGGCGCGTAGGGCTTGCCCACCTCGAGCACCAGGGTGGTGTCGTCGGTGGCGCGGATGCGCTGCGCCGCGTTGTCCTTGTTGAAGCCGAACTGGGTGAGGATGAAGCCCGGCGACTTGTTGATCGTGACCGCGCGCTGCAGCGAATAGGCCGCGTCATGCGCGGTCAGCGGGTTGCCGGAATGGAACTTCACGCCCGGGCGCAGCTTGAAGGTGTAGGTGACGCCGTCGGCGCCGACCGACCAGCTCTCCGCCAGCTCGGGGACGAGCTTGTTGGGGTCCTTCGGGTCGACGTTGACCAGCTTGTCGTAGATGTTCGCCACCGCCTCGACGCCGGAGAACTCGAAGGCCTCGGCGGGGTCGAGCGAGATGATGTCGTCGATCGCCTTCGCCATCACGACCGTGTCGCGCGGCGTCTGCGCGGGCGCCGTCGCGGGCGTGAGGAAGGTCGTGGCCGCGAGCAGGCCGATGGCGGCGGCGGACATGAAGCGCATGGCGTTTTCTCCTGTCGGGATCGCCGCGATCTTTCGCGCCCGCCCGGAGGGGAGTCAAGCGGGCGGGGCCGCGCCGCGGTGGAACGCGCCACCAACGAAACCCTCTCCCCCGCGCGCGAACCCGGCTAGCGTCAGGCGGCGTATCTGCGGGAGGCGGGCATGGCGTCGAGGGCGATGGTGGTCGGGGCGGGGTCGGCGGGCGAGGGCCATGCGATGGCGCTGCGCCAGGCCGGGGCGGAGGTCGTCGCGATCGCCAGCCGCACGGCGTCCGTGGTCGGCGCGCTCGCCGCGCGGCTCGGCATCCCCGTGGCCAGCACGGACTGGCGCGCGACGCTGCGCGAGCTGCGGCCGGACATCGTCGCGGTCGCGACGCCGGGCGACAGCCATGCCGCGATCATCGACGAGGCCCTCGCCGTCGGCGCGCATCTCTACGTCGACAAGCCCTTCGCGCCGACCGCCGCCGAGGCGCGCCGGCTCTGGGCCGCGACCAGGGCGGCGGGCGTGCGCAGCGCCTACGCGGCGACGTCGAACTACCAGCCCTCGGCGCTGCTGGCGCGCGCGCTGGTGGCCGAGGGCGCGATCGGCGAGCTGCTCGAGGCGGAGTTCGTCTCGCACTACCACTGGCACGAGCGCCTGCCATACGGATGGCCGCACCGCCTCGTCGATGGCGGCGGGCGCCTCAACAACAACTTCACGCACAAGCTCGCCATCGCGGAGAGCGTCTGCGCCGGCGCGACGCTCGCCGTCGCGGGCGAGACGCGCAACGACCTCGGCCGCGCGCCGATCGTCCCCTTCCCGCACGACTTCCGCGACTGGACGCGCGCGCTGGTTCCCGAGGAGCAGGCGCGCGCCGCGCGCTGGGGCGAGGTCGACAGCGACTGGTCCTACACCGTGCTCGCGCGCATCGGCGCGCCGGGCTCCGATCCCGCGGCCGCGCCGAGCGTGACGTTCCGCCATTCCTGCCTGCGCAAGGGCAAGCACCAGGACTACGTCGCCTTCTACGGGCGCAAGGGCACGATCCATGTCGACCAGGCCTATTGCCAGGGCGACGTGCATCTCTGGCGCGAGGGCGAGTCCGGGTTCTCGGTCGTGCCGATGCGCGACGACATCCTGGCCTCGCTCCCGCCGGTCGAGGCGCAGCCGCACTGGGCGCCGGGCTGGGACGTCCCCGCGCGCGCCTGGAACGCGCTGGCCCGCGACTTCGTCGCCGACATCGAGGGACGGCCGCACGCCCCCTACTTCACCCTCGCCGACGGGCTGCGCCACCAGGAGGTGATCGACGCCGTGCGCGCGCGCTCCGGGTGGAGCGCGATCGCGGCCGCCTGAGCAGATCGGCCCGCGCACGCATGCCACCCCCGCCGACGCCGCCCTTCGCCGTCCTGCCGCTCGCCGAGCGGCCGCAATTCGTCGACCTCGTCGCGGCCTGGGGCTTCGCGGAATGGGGCCACCTCGCGCCGGGGCGCACGCTCGCGCAGCGCGTGGAGCGCGTGCGCGCGGGCCTCGACCCCTCGCGCGTGCCGGTCGTCTTCGTCGCGCTCGACGCCGCGGGCAGGCCGGCCGGCACGGCGCAGCTGATGTTCGACGACATCGAGGGCGACCCGCGCAATCCCTGGCTCGCCTCGGTCTACGTGCCGCCGGAGGCGCGCGGGCGCGGCGTGGCGAAGCTCCTCGTGCGCGCCGTCGAGGACGCGGCGCGGCGGCTCGGCTACGCGCGGCTCCATCTCTTCACCGCCTCGGTGCCCGCGCTATATGCGGGCCTCGGCTGGCAGGCGCGCGAGACGCGCGACTATCGCGGGGAAAGGATCGTCGTCATGGAGAAGGAGCTTTGAGCCGCCGCCGCGCGTCGCGCGCGCGACCGGCCGGCGGCCCCTCGGTCCTCGACGAGGCGCTGGAGCGCATCCTCGCCGCGCGCGACGCGAGGCCCGCCCCCGGGCTGCCCCGGCGGCTGGACGCGCTCTTCGCGCGCCTGGCCATGCAGGTGCCGGAGGAAGAGGCGCGCGAGCTCCAGACCCTGGTCTGGGCGCTGTGGACGAACCACCGCGACAGGCGCCTCGACGCGGCGATGGAGGCGGCGTCCAACGCGCTGCTCGAGGGGCGGCGCGACGACGCGCGCGCGATGCTCGACCAGCTGGTCGCCGACGCGCCCGACTGGGCCGAGGCCTGGAACAAGCGGGCGATCCTCGCCTTCTCGGAGGACCGCGACGAGGACGCCGTCGCCGACATCCTGCGCGTGGTCGAGCTGGAGCCGCGGCATTTCGGGGCGCTGGCCGGGCTCGGCCAGATCCTCGCGCGCCATGGCCGCGCGCGCGAGGCGATCGCCGCCTTCGACCTGGCGCTCGCCGTCAACCCGCACCTGCGCGGCCTCGGCAAGATGGTCGAGCAGATGCGCGAGCGCGAGCGCCCGCGACTGAACTGAGCGCCGCTTGCCGGCTCAGGCGAAGCCGTCGAAGCGCCGCGCGACCACCGTGCGGTGGATGAAGTCCATGAAGCCCACGTAGTCGACGACCGGCAGGCCGGTCGCCTGCTGGATGTCGGCCGAGAAGGTCGGCAGCGTCGTGCATTCCAGCACCATGGCGACCATGTCGGGATGCGCGGCCGCGAAGCGCGTCGCGATGGCCACCACCTCGCGGCGCAGCAGCTCGACGTCCATCGTCTCGCGCGTGCCGCCCATGTGCGTGGCGTAGAACTCGGTCGAGTCCTCGAGCCCCTCGACGACGACATGGTGGCCGGGCGCGACGCCGGCGGCGCGCAGGTAGCCCTCGCCCAGCATGGACTTCGAGGCCGTGAGCACGCCGATCTTGCGCCCCGGCCCGAACATCCGGTCGAGCAGCGGCAGCAGCACGAGCGGCGAGGTGAAGACCGGCACGCCGCCGGCCTCGCGCGCCAGCACGTCCTGCACCGCGGCGAAGAAGCCGCAGCACGTGACGATCGCGCGCACGCCCTCGGCGGCGAGCTCGCGCACGGCCTGCTTCAGGAGCCCGACCTCGCGCGGCTCCTCCGCGCCCCACTCGGCGGGGGGCGGAGGGCAGGCCAGCAGGCCCGGCACGACCTTCAGCCGGACCGGGTAGGAATAGGTGCTGGCGTTGCCGACGTCGCCCGGCACCATCGGGTAGCGGCGCCCGTCGAAGAGCGCGATGCCGATCGACTGGCCGTAATAGGCGCGGCCGCCCTTCACGATCATCGCCGCCCCCTCACCAGCCGCGCGCCAGGCGCGACAGCGCCGCCTGCACGCCGCCCGGGCGGTGGGGCACGCCGGCGCGCGCCAGCCCCATCTCCACGCCCGCGAGGGTCCCGGCCAGCATCAGGTCGTTGAAGTCGCCGAGATGGCCGATGCGGAACACCCGCCCCTTCAACCGCCCGAGGCCCTGGCCCAGCGACATGTCCCAGCCGTCGAGCACGACCTCGCGGAAACGGTCCGCGTCATGGCCCCCGGGCATCAGGACCGCGGTCAGCGAGTTGGAGCGCTCGGCCGGGTCGCGCGCCAGGATCTCCAGCCCCCAGGCCTCGACGGCGGCGCGCGTCGCCTCGGCATGGCGGGCATGGCGGGCGAAGACGGCATCGAGCCCTTCCTCCAGCAACATGTGAACAGCCTCGCGCAAGCCATAGAGGAGGTTGGTCGCGGGCGTGTAGGGAAAGAAACCGGTCGCGTTCGGGCCAAGCATCGCGCTCCAGTCCCAGTAGGAACGGACCGAGCGAGATTCCGCATGAGCCGCGAGCGCCTTCCCGCTGATCGCGTTGAAGGAAAGCCCCGGCGGAAGCATCAGGCCCTTCTGCGAACCGGCAACGGTCACGTCGACGCCCCATTCGTCGTGCCGGTAGTCGATGGAGCCCAGCGAGGAGATCGTGTCGACCATCAGCAGCGCGCCATGGCCGGCCGCGTCGATCGCCCGGCGCAGCGCGGCGATGTCGCTGGCGACGCCGGTCGAGGTCTCGTTGTGGACGGCGCAGACCGCGCGGATCGCCTGCCCCCGGTCCTCGCGCAGCCGCGCCTCGAGCGCGGCCGCCGGGACGCCGCTGCGCCAGTCGCCGGGCACGAACTCGACCTCGAGGCGCAGCCGCGTGGCGAGCTCGCGCCAGAGCGTCGCGAAATGCCCGGTCTCGAACATCAGCACGCGGTCGCCCGGCGACAGCGCGTTGACCAGCGCCGCCTCCCAGGCGCCGGTCCCCGATGCCGGGTAGACCACGACCGGCCCGGCGGTGCGGAAGACAGCACGCACGCCCTGCAGCACCTCGCGCCCCAGCGCCTGGAACTCCGGGCCGCGATGGTCGATCGTCGGCATGTCCATCGCACGCAGGATGCGATCCGGGACATTGGTCGGGCCCGGGATCTGGAGGAAATGCCTGCCGGCCCGTCGCGCCGGATGGTTGCCGCGCATCGTGTCGCCCACCGTCTTCGCTCCTGCCTCGCCGCGGCGCGCCCGCTATAGTCGCGCGTCGCAAGATCAGCCGAGGACACCGATGCGCGCAACCCTCCTTGCCGCCGCCCTGCTCGCCGCCGCCGCGGCGCCGGCCGGCGCCGCCTGCGGACCGGTCGACCATGCCGGGGCCCTGTTCGCGTCCTGGCAGTCGCGCATGCCCGCCGCCAGCCCCGGCGAGGCGCTCGGCGCCGCCGAGGCGCTATGCGTCCAGCGCGACCTCGTCGCGCGCCTGCGCGCCACGGAGGGGCGGCCGGTCGGCTGGAAGGTCGGCCTGACCTCGCCGCAGGTGCAGCAGGCGCTCGGCGTGTCCTCCCCCGTCGTCGGGCGGTTGCTCCACGGCATGATCCTGCCCGACGGCGCGGTGCTTCGGACCGGCTATGCCGCCCGGCCGATGGTCGAGGCCGACATGATCGCCGTCGTCGGCGACGCCGCCGTCAACGCCGCGCGCAGCCCGGCCGAGGTCGCGCGGGCGCTGCGCGCCATCCATCCCTTCATCGAGTTGCCCGGCCTCGTCGTCGCCGAGGGCCAGAAGCTGACCGGCCCGGTGGTCACCGCGATCAATGTCGGCGCGCGGCGCGGCGTCATCGGCAAGGCGATCCCGGCATCGGCGGACGAGGCCTTCCTCGCGGCGCTCGCCTCGATGCGCGTGACGCTGGCCGACGACCAGGGCAAGGAGCTCTCCGCCGCCCCCGGCGCCGCGATCCTCGGCCACCCGCTGAACGCCGTGGTCTTCCTCGCCGAGGAGCTCGCGCGGCGCGGCGAGAGCCTGAGGCCCGGCGACATGGTGAGCCTCGGCTCCTTCGGCCGCCCCGCGCAGCCCGTCGCGGGGCGCGTCTTCACCGCGCGCTACGAGGGGCTCCCCGGCGGGAGCGCGAGCGTCTCCGTCAGGTTCCGCTGAGATGCCGCCGCTCGGCTCCGACCACGCCCCGCCCTCGGTCTACGGCACGCAGCGCGTGCCCGCCGGCGCCGCGCGCGCGCGGCCCGGCGATTCAGCGCTCGCCGCGCGACTGCGCAAGGAGCTGCGCGGCGAGGTGCTGTTCGACGCCGCGAGCCGAGGTCGCTACGCCACCGACGCCTCGATCTACCAGGTCGAGCCGCTGGGCGTGGTCGTGCCCGCGCATGTCGACGACATCTTCGCCGCCATCGCCATCGCGCGCGAGGAAGGCGTGCCCGTGCTGCCGCGCGGCGGCGGCACGTCGCAATGCGGGCAGGCGGTGGGGCGCTGCCTCGTCGTCGACACCTCGAAGCACCTGCGGCGCATGCTCTCGCTCGACGCGGCGGGCCGCCGCTGCTGGGTCGAGCCCGGCATCACCCTCGACGCGCTGAACGCCCAGCTGCGCGCGAAGGGCCTGTGGTTCCCCGTCGACATCTCCACCGGCAGCCGCGCGACGATCGGCGGCATGGCCGGGAACAATTCCTGCGGCTCGCGCTCGATCCGCCACGGCAACATGGTGCACAACGTCCGCGCCATCGACATGGCCTTCGCCGACGGCGCGAGCGCGCAGTTCGGCGAGGTGCCCGCGGACCTCGCGGGCGCGCCGATGCAGCCGCGCTACCGCCAGGCGGTCGAGGACGCGCGGCGCATCGCCGCCGGCGTCGCGGGCGAGCTCGCCTCCGACCGCTGGCCGAAGCTTCTGCGGCGCGTCGGCGGCTACAACCTCGACATGGTCGGCCCGCATGTCGTGCCCGGCCTCGGCCGCGCCGAGCCTGGCCACAACATGGCGAAGCTGCTGGTCGGATCGGAGGGCACGCTCGGCTTCTTCACGCGCCTGCAGCTCGACCTCGCGCCGATCCCGCGCGCGCGCGCGCTCGGCGTCGTCCATTTCCCGAGCTTCTTCGCCGCGATGGACGCGACGCAGCACATCGTCGGGCTGGATCCGGACGCGGTCGAGCTCGTCGACCGGACGATGATCGAGCTGTCGCGCGGCATCCCGCTCTTCCGGCCCATCGTCGAGCGCTTCGTGCGCGGCGAGCCGGACGCGATCCTGCTCGTCGAGTTCGCCGGAGAGGAGCAGGCGCCGCAGGACGCGAAGCTCCGGCGGCTGGTCGAGCTGATGGCGGACCTGGGCTTCCCGGGCAGCGTCGTCGAGGCGACCGACCCGCGCTTCCAGGCGGAGATCTGGGAGGTCCGCAAGGCGGGCCTCAACATCATGATGTCGATGAAGGGCGACGGGAAGCCGGTCTCCTTCATCGAGGACTGCGCGGTGCCGCTCGCGGACCTCGCGGAGTACACGCGCCAGGTCGACGCGATCTTCGCGCGCCACGGCACCAGGGGCACCTGGTACGCGCATGCCTCGGTCGGCACGCTGCACGTGCGGCCGATCATCAACCTCAAGCAGGACGGCGCCGCGAAGATGCGCGCCATCGCCGAGGAGGCCTTCGAGCTGGTGCGGCGCTACAAGGGCGCGCATTCGGGCGAGCATGGCGACGGGCTGGTGCGCTCGGAGTTCCACGAGGCGATGTACGGCACGCCGATCGTGCGCGCCTTCGAGGCGGTCAAGGACAGCTTCGACCCCGATGGCATCTTCAACCCCGGCAAGATCGTGCGCCCGCCGCGCATGGACGACCGGCGGCTCATGCGGTTCCCGGAGGACTACGCGACGCCGCCGGTCGCCACCGCGCTCGACTGGTCGACCTGGGGCGGCCTGCCGGCGGCGACGGAGATGTGCAACAACAACGGCGAGTGCCGGAAGTTCGACGCGGGCACGATGTGCCCGAGCTTCCGCGTCACGCGCGACGAGAAGCACGTGGTGCGCGGCCGCGCCAACACGCTGCGCCTCGCGCTGTCCGGCCAGCTCGGCGCGGATGGCCTCGCCAGCGACGAGGTCGCCGAGGCGATGGAGCTCTGCGTCGGCTGCAAGGGCTGCCGGCGCGAGTGCCCGACCGGCGTCGACATGGCGCGCATGAAGATCGAGGCCGACGCCGCGCGCGCGCGCCGCGACGGCGTGTCGGCGCGCGGGCGGATCGTCGCCTCGCTGCCGCGCTGGGCGCCCTGGGCGTCGCGGCTCGCGCCACTCGCCAACCTGCGCAACCGCATCCCCGCGCTCGCGCGGCTGGGCGAGCGCTGGCTCGGCATCGCCGCCGCGCGCCCGCTGCCGGAATGGAGCGCCGAGCCCTTCGTCGCCCCGCCTCCGCCCGCCGCGCCGCGCGCCGTTCTCTTCGTCGACACGTTCACGCGCTGGTTCGAGCCCGGGAACGCGCGCGCCGCGCTGCGCGTGCTCTCCGCGCTGGGCTGCGAGGTCGCGGTCGCGACGGCCGACCGGCCGCTCTGCTGCGGGCGCACCTTCCTCTCCGAGGGCCTCGTCGACGAGGCGCGCGCGGAGCAACGCCGCCTCGTGGCGGCGCTCGCGCCGCATGCCATGGCCGGCCTTCCCATACTCGGCCTGGAGCCGTCCTGCCTGTTCACGCTCAGGGACGAGCTCGCCGCCATCCTGCCGGGCGAGGACGCCGCGCGCATCGGCGCGCTCGCCATGCCCTTCGAGGAGTTCCTCGTGGGCGAGCAGCGCGCGGGACGCATCGACGCGTCCGCGTTCCAGCCGATCGACGCGACGCGCGCGCTGCTCCACGGCCATTGCCACCAGAAGGCCTTCGGCGCCATGGGCGCGGTGGAGGCCGCGCTGCGCCTCGTGCCCGGCCTGCAGGTCGAGGTCGTCGCCTCGGGCTGCTGCGGCATGGCCGGCAGCTTCGGCTACGAGGCCGAGCACCACGCGACCTCGATGGCGATGGGCGAGCTCGCGCTGCTGCCGGCGATGCGCGCCGCGCCCGCCGATGCGCTGCTGGTCGCCGACGGCACGTCCTGCCGCGCGCAGGTCCGCGACGGCGCCGCGCGCGAGGCGGTCCATGTCGTCCACGTGCTCGCGCGGAGCCTCGGCGCATGAGCGACGAGGCGCTCCTGCGCCACTACGACGGCGGCCAGGACCTCGTCGCGCGCGCGATGGAGCTGCTGCGCGAGGCGGGCAAGGACCTCTCGCGCCTGACCATCGACGACCTCGTCGGGCTCGACGAGTTCCACGTGCGCGGCCGCGAGGCGACGCTGTCGCTCGCGCGGCGCCTGGCGCTCGCCGGCGGCGAGCGCGTGCTCGATGTCGGCAGCGGCATCGGCGGCCCCGCGCGGCGCCTCGCCAGCCTCGCCATGGTCGACGTCGTCGGCGTCGACCTGACGCCCGCCTATGTCGACCTCGCCAACGCGCTCTCACGCCTCGTCGGGCTCGCGGCACGCGCGCGCTTCGAGGTCGCCGACGCGCTCGCCCTGCCCTTCCCCGACGCAAGCTTCGACGTCGCCTGGACGCAGCACGTGCAGATGAACATCGCCGACAAGGACCGGTTCTTCGCCGAGCTCTTCCGCGTTCTCGTGCCCGGCGGCAGGCTCGCGCTCTACGACATCCTGCAGGGGCCCGGCGGCGAGGTGGCCTACCCGATGCCCTGGGCCTCGCACCCATCGATGAGCCATCTCGCGACGCCGGGCGCGTTCCGCGCCGCGATGGAGCGCGCGGGCTTCGCCGTCGAGTCCTGGGAGGACGTCACCGCGACGTCGCGCGACTGGGCCGCCCGCCGCTACGGCGCGCCCCCGCCGCCGAACGCGGCGACCGTCGCGCGGCTGCTCGGCGCGCGCAACGCCGCGGGCGCGGCCAACATCCCGCGCAACCTCGCCGAGGACCGGATCGCGATCGTCGAGGCGATTGCGCGCCGCCCGTCCGCCGCATAAGCAGGCCCGAACCGACACGCAGGAGTCGCCCGCATGACCCAGCAAGAGATCGCCCGCATCGCCGCGCGCATCCTGATCGAGACGAAGTCCGTCCTGATCAACGCCGAGAAGCCCTTCATCTTCACCTCCGGCTGGGCCTCGCCGACCTACACGGATTGCCGCCGCCTCATCAGCTTCCCGCGCGCGCGCAACCAGCTCCTCTCCATGGCGATGGAGCAGCTGGCGCGCGACGCCGGCGTCGAGGTCTTCGACGCCGTGGCGGGCGGCGAGACCGCCGGCATCCCCTACGCGGCCTGGATCGCGGACCGCATGGGCCTGCCGATGCTCTACGTGCGCAAGAAGCCCAAGGGCTTCGGGCGCAACGCGCTGATCGAGGGCAACGTGCAGCCCGGCCAGCGCGTCCTCCTCGTCGAGGACCTCGCGACGGACGGCAAGTCGAAGATGCATTTCGTCAACGGGCTGCGCGACGCGGGCTGCGAGGTCAGGCACTGCTTCGTCGTCTTCCACTACGGCATCTTCCCGGAGAGCACGAAGGTGCTCGCCGACAATGGCGTCAGGCTCCACGCGCTCTGCACCTGGTGGGACGTGCTGGCCACGGCCGAGGCCGATGGCAGCGTCGACAAGGCGGCGCTCGTCGAGGTGCGCAAGTTCCTCGAGGCGCCGGCCGCCTGGTCGGTCGCGCATGGCGGCAAGGGCGGCGAGGCACCGTCGGGCTGATGGCGCGCGAAGGCGCGGGGGCGGCGATGGACAATCCGCCGGGATCGGACGAGGCGACGCTGCGCGAGAAGGCCGCGCGCCACCTCGTGCGCTACGGGCCGCCCTTCCAGCCCGCGCTGGTGGAGCGCGCGCAGGGCTCGTTCATGACGACGACCGACGGGCGGCGCCTGCTCGACTTCGCCTCCGGCCAGATGAGCGCCATCCTCGGCCACTCCCATCCCGAGGTCACCGCGACCATCCGCGCGCAGGCCGGCGAGCTCGTCCATCTCTACAGCCAGCTCCTGTCGCGCCCGGTGATCGAGCTCGCCGAGGCGCTCGCGCGCATCGCGCCGGGCGCGCTGGAGCGGGTGCTGCTGCTCTCGACCGGCGGCGAGTCCAACGAGGCCGCGCTGCGCATGGCCAAGACGGCGACCGGCGGCCACGAGGTGCTGGCGCTGTCGAGGTCCTGGCATGGCGTCACCCAGGGCGCTGCCGCGGCCACCTACAACAGCAGCCGCCACGGCCACGGCCCGGCGGTGCCGGGCTCCTTCGTGCTTCCCGCGCCGACCCCCTATCGCCCGCGCTTCATGAAGGGCGACGACTACGACTGGGAAGGCGAGCTCGACTACGGCTTCGAGCTCTACGACCGCCAGTCGACCGGCAGCCCCGCGGCGCTGATCCTCGAATCCATCATGTCCTCGGGCGGCGTGGTCGTGCCGCCGCCTGGCTACCTCGCCGCGGCGGCGCGGCGCGCGCGCGAACGCGGCATGATGGTGATCGTCGACGAGGCGCAGACCGGGCTGGGCCGCACCGGGCGCATGTTCGACTTCACGCATGACGAGGGCTTCGTGCCCGACTTCGTCACGCTCTCGAAGACGCTGGGCGCGGGGCTCCCCCTGTCCGCCGTCGTCACCACCGCCGCGATCGAGGAGCGCTGCCACGAGCGCGGCTTCCACTTCTACACGACCCATGCCTCGGACCCGCTGCCTGCCGCGGTCGGCCTCAAGGTCATCGAGATCATCCTGCGCGACCGGCTGGCCGGGCGCGCGCTCGCGGCCGGCGCGCGGCTGCGCGCGGGTTTCGAGGCGATGATGCAGCGGCACGAGCAGGTCGGCGACGTGCGCGGCCGCGGCCTGCTGATGGGCGTCGAGCTGGTCGAGGACCGCCACTCGAGGCGGCCCGCCCCGGAGCTCGCGCGGCGCGTCATGGCGCGTTGCCTCGAGCTCGGCCTGTCGACCAGCATCGTGCGCGGCGGATGGGGCGTGTTCCGCCTCGCCCCGCCGATCACGATCTCGGACGCGGAGATCGACCTCGGCCTGTCGATCTTCGACCAGGCCCTGGCGGAGAGCCTGCGCTAGGAAGCGCCTGGCCCGCCGCCCGCCATCGCGCGCAGCCGCGCCGCGACCAGCGACTGCAGTTCCCAGAGGTAGCGGTCGCCCAGGCCATGCGCGCGCAGGCCATGCACCGTCTCGCAGAGATACTCCGCGCTCGGCCCGCGCGCGCCGCAGGCGCTGGCGATGCGCTCCGCCGCGAGCGCGAGGTCGAGACGGCCCGCGTAGCGGTCGCTCGCGCGGTTCATGACGAAGGCGATCGCGTCGACCGGGCCGCGCGCCGTGCGCGGCCGCACCCAGCGCGCGAGGTAGGAATTGCCCCGCATCTCGCGGCGCCATACCGCGCGCAGCTTCTCGCGCAGGTCCGCGCCCGCGACGCGCAGCGCCACGCCCGCGCAGGACCCGCCGCGCTCCAGCGCCAGCATGAGGCCGGGATTGGCGAGGCTGCCGCGGTTGCGCCACTGCCAGATGCAGAAGCGGCGATGCCAGCCCGGCAGCCGCGCGGGCAGGCTCTCGGCCACCTCGATCTCCGGCCGCCAGATGAGCGAGCCATAGGCGAAGATCCACGCCTCGTCGCGCGCGCCGCCCGGCGCCGCGGCCAGAGCGGCGTCGAGCAGCCGCTCCACCGCGTCGTCGTCGAGCAGCGGCAGGGCCGCCTGCCCTTCCTCGACGGGGCGCGGATGCACCGCGCGCACGAGCTCGCGGGTCAGTTCGGGCTCGGGCAGGCGCCGGCGCCCGGCGGTCGCATCGTCCATGGGTTCCCTTCCTGCGCCGAGGATCCCGCCGCGCCGCGAATGCCGCAAGCCGCGCGGCGGGTCCTTCGGCTGCACCGCGTCGCGCCGCGATGCTAGCCTTGCCCATCCGGAGGAAGACCATGCGCCGCCCCGCCGCCATCGCCGCCATCGCCGCTTTGCTCGCGCTCCTCGCCGCGCCCGCGCCGACCGCCCAGGCGAAGGACGAGCTGTCGATCGGCTTCACCCAGTACCCCGCGACGCTCCATCCGATGATCGATTCGATGGCGGCGAAGAGCTACGTGCTCGCGATGCTGCGCCGGCCGATGACCTCCTGGGACGCGTCCTGGGCGCTGCGCTGCGAGGTCTGCGTCGAGCTGCCCACGGTGGAGAACGGCCTCGCCCGCCCGGTGCCCCGGCCCGACGGGACGCGCGGCGTCGCGCTGTCGCTCGAGATAAGGCCCGGCCTTGCCTGGAGCGACGGCGTCCCGGTGACATCCGCCGACGCGGCCTTCGCCATAGAGGTCGGCCGCCACCCGCAGGGCGGCGTCGCGGCGCAGGAGTTCTACCGCCGCGTCGAGCGCGTCGAGATCCACGACGCGCGCCGCTTCACGCTCCATGTCGACCGCCTGGCCTACCAGTACAACGACCTCGGCGACCTGCACCTGCTGCCCGCGCATCTCGAGCGGCCGGTCTTCGAGGCCGATCCCGCGGCCTATCGCCAGCGCACGCTGTTCGACGCCGAGCCGACGCGGCCCGGCCTGCATTTTGGCCCATATCGCCTCGCCGAGGTCGTCGCCGGATCGCATCTCGTGCTGCAGCCAAATCCCGGCTGGCCCGGCGACAAGCCGCATTTCCGGCGCATCACGATCCGCGCCATCGAGAACACCGCGGCGCTGGAGGCGAACCTCCTCTCGGGCGCGATCGACTACATCGCGGGCGAGCTCGGCCTGTCGCTCGACCAGGCGCTCGCCTTCCAGAAGCGCCACGGCGCGCGCTTCGACATCCAGTTCAAGCCGGGCCTCGTCTACGAGCATGTCGACCTCAACCTCGACAACCCGCTGCTGCGCGACCGCCGCGTGCGCCAGGCGCTGCTCGCGGCGATCGACCGCGAGGCGCTGTCCCGCCAGCTCTTCGAGGGCAGGCAGCCGGTGGCGCATTCCTTCGTCAACCCGCTCGACCGCGTCGCCGATCCCGGCGTGCAGCGGCACGGCTTCGACCCGGCGCGCGCGCAGGCGCTGCTCGAGGAAGCCGGCTTCCGCCCGGGCTCCGATGGCATCCGCGTCGACGCCACGGGCCGCCGCCTCTCGCTCGAGCTCGGCACCACGGCGGGCAACCGCTCGCGCGAGGCGGTGCAGCAGGTGCTGCAGAACCAGTGGCGCCGCGTCGGCATCGAGGTCCGCATCCGCAACGAGCCGCCGCGCGTCTTCTTCGGCGAGACGATGCGCCGCCGCGCCTTCCCGGCGCTCGGCATGTATGCGTGGATCTCGAGCCCGGAGGGCGGGCCGCGCAACCAGCTCCACTCCGGCAGCATCCCCTCCGCCGCCAACAACTTCGCGGGCCAGAACTACCCGGGCTTCGCGGACGCGGAGATGGACGCGCTCGTCGACGCGCTGGAGGTCGAGCTCGACTTCGAGAGGCGCAAGGCGCTGTGGGCGCGGATCCAGGCCATCTACGCGCGCGAGCTGCCCGCGCTGCCGCTCTATTTCCGCGCCGACGCGTTCATCGTGCCACGCTGGCTCGCGGGCATCGAGCCGACCGGTCACCAGCACCCGAGCTCGCTGCGCATCGAGCACTGGCGCCCGCGGCCATGAACGCGCGCGCCGCGGCGCCAGCCCCGTGAGCGGATACCTCGCACGCCGCGCCCTGCAGGCGATCGCGGTCCTGGTCGCGATGTCGCTGCTCGTCCACGTCCTGCTGGCGCTGATGCCGGGCGATCCCGTGGACCTGATGGCCTCGGGCGACCCGCGCATGACGGCGGCCGACCTGCAGCGGCTGCGCGAACTGCATGGCGTCGACCGCCCCGTGCTCGAGCGCTACGCGGCCTGGGCCACGGCCGCGCTGCAGGGCGATTTCGGCTGGTCGCGCAGCTTCCGCAGGCCCGTCCTCGAGGTGATCGCGCCGCGCCTCGGGAACACGGTGCTGCTCATGGGCAGCGCGCTCGCGCTGGCGCTGGCCATCGGCCTGCCGCTCGGCATCTGGGCGGCGGCGCGCGAGGGCTCCGTGGTCGACCGCGTCGTCAACCTCGCCTGCTTCGC
>JBEGVV010000167.1:0-61669 GCA_041178225.1 Pseudomonadota bacterium
GCGATGAACTGGCGTCTCTTCACGTCGATCCTCCTGGTCTCCGCGCGGCCGGAGCGATCCCGGCGGCGCGCCGCGCCATCGGCGCGAGGGGCGATGGCGCGATCATCCGCCCGCCGGGAACCGCGTTCAACGCTTTTCGGCCCGCCCTCAGCGCCCCACCGCGAGCACGACGGCCGGGATCGTGGCGGCGGAGAGCAGCGTGGTGAGGAGGACCGATCCCGCGGCCACGGGGACGCTCGCGTCGTAGCGGCGCGCGATCACGTACACGTTCGTCCCCGTGGGCAGCGCCGCGGCGAGCGTCGCCACGGCGACGGCCAGCGGGTCGAGCCCCGCGACGTGGCGCGCGACCGCCCAGACCGCGAGCGGGAACAGGCAGAGCTTGACCGAGGCAACGAGGGCGCAGGCCCCGAGCTGCGCGCCGATCCGGAAGGCGGCGAGGCCGGCACCGGCGGCGAGCAGCGCGAGCGGCGCCGTCGCCCCTCCGAGCATCGCGAGCGCCGCGTCCGCGGGCGCGGGCAGGCGCAGTTCCAGCGCGCCGAAGACCGCGCCCGCGGCGATGGAAAGCACCATCGGGTTGCGCGACATCATCCGCGCCGTCCCGGCGAGCGCCGCGCGGCCATCGGCGCGCCCGCGTCCGGCCTCGGCGAGCATCGTGGTGGCCGTGAAGAGCAGCGCCGAGTGGATCGAGACGATCATCACGAGCAGGCGAAGGCCCGCGGCGCCATGCAGCCGCTCCACGACCGGGACGCCGATGAGCACCGTGTTCCCGAACACCGAGCCCATCGCGCCGATCCCGCAATGCGCCAGCCCCTGCCCCGCGGCGAGGCGCGCGCCAAGCGCCCAGGCGGCATAGAGGGCGAGGCAGGGACCGAAATAGGCGGCCATCAGCGCCAGGTCGCCCGAGCCCGGGGCGGCGCTCGCCATCGCGCGGAAGAGCAGCGCCGGCGTCGCGGCGTAGAAGACGATGTCGGAAAGCGCGGCCTCCCCCGCCTCGGTGATCAGGCCGATGCGGGCGAAGGCGAAGCCCGCGGCGATCAGGGCGACGACGGGCAGGAGTATGTCGGGTAGGCCGGCCATGCGCGGGGCGCGGAACCTCCCACCGGGGCGCCGCGATTGCAACGCGCGACCGCCCGCCCGGCTTGACCGGGACCGCGAACCAAAATAGAACGAAGCCGCCGGTTGCGCCTTTGTTCTTGTGGATAACACCGGCCGGGGAGGCCCAGATGCTCACGCGCAAGCAGTATGAACTGCTCGTCTACGTCAAACGGCATCTCGACACGCATGGCGTGTCGCCCTCCTTCGACGAGATGAAGGACGCCCTGGCGCTGCGCTCGAAGTCGGGCATCCACCGCCTCATCACCGGCCTCGAGGAGCGCGGCTTCATCCGCCGCCTGCCCCATCGCGCCCGCGCGCTGGAGGTCGTCAAGCTGCCGGAGAACCACCTCGCCGCCATCCACGGCGCGGATCCGGCGCGGGTGCCCCCCGCCGCGCCGCCGCCCGGCAATTTCCAGCCCAACGTGATCCGCGGCGATTTCCGCCAGAACCTCGCCGGCGCCGTGGCCGCGGCGAATGCGAGCGCGGTCAGCATCCCGCTCTACGGGCGCATCGCGGCCGGCCTGCCGATCGAGGCCGTTGCGGACCCGGAGGACAGCGTCGACGTCCCCGCCGGCCTGCTCGACCGCGGCGAGCATTTCGCGCTCTCCGTGGCGGGCGACTCGATGATCGAGGCCGGCATCCATGACGGCGACACCGCCATCATCCAGCGCTGCGACGATGCCGAGAACGGCACGATCGTCGTCGCGCTGCTGGTCGACGACAACGAGGTCACGCTCAAGCGCATCCGCCGCCGCGGCGCATCGATCGCGCTCGAGCCGGCGAACCGCGCCTACGAGACGCGGATCTTCGGCCCGGATCGCGTGCGCATCCAGGGCCGCCTCGTCGGGCTGATGCGCCGCTACTGAGGCTCCTCCTCCGCCGTCGCCGCGCGAGGCGAGGCTCCCCTGGACCAGGGGCGGTCGCCGCGCACCGCGCGCGTCGTGCGGATCGCGACGACGCCGCCTGGCAGCAGGCGGAGCTCGATCGCCCCCTCGCGCAGGATCGTGGCGCGGTCGAGGATCCATGCCGGCGCCGCGCAGTCGCGCCAGACCTCGAGGGTGGTGACGAGCATCGTGGCCCAGGCGCAGGCCTCCGCGAGGCCCGCGGGCGCGGCGACGACCGCGACGAGATGGCCGGGCCGCTCGATCCAGCACGTCCCCGCGCGGCACTCCGGCATCATGGCCGCGCGTTCCTGGCCAGCGCGGCGCAGCCAGGACTCGCTTGCCATCTGGACATTGCCCCGCCCATGCAGCGCCAGCCCCGACCCGGGCGCGCGGAACCCCAGGAGCCGCGCCTCCGCGCCGGCGACGATGTCGGGTCGCGGGGCTAGCCAGGGAGAGCAGAGCCCCGCGAGGAGCACGGGCACGCCCAGCGCCCGCCAGGATCGGCGCCATAGCGCCAGCCAGAGCCCGCCTCCCGCGCAGCAGGCGAGGCCCCAGCCGGGCATCGCCGGGACGAGCAGCGCCGCGGAAGGCCAGGCCGCGACCTCCTCCGCGATGCGCACGACGAGCAGGTTCGCGGCGTTCATCGCCGCGAGGGGAAGCGCCTCCAGGCCCAGCGGCAGCGCGAGGAAGACCAGCACCGCGCAGGGCATGACGACGAAGGAGGTGAGCGGCACCGCGAGCAGGTTGGCCGCGATGGAGAAGGCCGCGACGCGGTTGAAGTGGTAGATGCCGAAGGGCGCCGTCGCGACGCTCGCGACCAGCGTCGTCGCCAGCGCGCCCGCGACCAGGAGCGCCCCGCGCGCCAGGACCCCGCTCGCCGCGCGCAGCCGCCGCAGCGCCGGCGCCAGCCATTCCCAGGCCGCGACCAGCGCCACCACCGCCGCGAAGGACATCTGGAAGCTCGGCCCCAGCACCGCCTCGGGCGTCGTCGCGAGCACGGCGAGCGCCGCCCAGGCCACGAGGCGCATCGAGACCGGCGCGCGGTCCAGCAGCACCGCGAGGAGGCCGAGGCCGCCCATGAACCACGCGCGGGTCGTCGGCACGCTCGGGGCCGCGAACAGCATGTAGGCCGTGATCGCCGCGAAGGCGCAGCACGCGGCGATCTTCTTCGCCGGCCAGCGCAGGGCGGCGCGCGGCACGAGCGCGATCGCGCGGCGCACCGCGAAGAACACGATCCCGGCGACCAGCGTGATGTGCAACCCGGAGATGGACAGGAGATGCGCGAGGCCGGAGTCGCGCATCGCCTGCATCAGCGCGGGATCGACATGGCCCATCTCCCCGGTCAGCAGCGCCGCGGTGACCTGGCCCGCCGGCCCGGCGTCCGCCGCGAGCACCCGGCGCACGACATCGGCGCGCAGCGCATCGAGGCGGATGCGCCAGCCGGGCCGCGCGTCGCGGTCCACCACGCGGGGCTTGCCGCGCAGCGACCCCACGGCCCCGATGCGCTCGAACCAGGCCCAGCGCGCGAAGTCGTAGGCGCCGGGCGCGGCCGGCCCGGGCGGCGGCACGAGCTGCCCGCGCGCCGCGACGATGTCGCCCGGCGCCAGCCCATCGCCCGCGCCGCCGCGCAGCCGCACGCGCACGCGCGCTGGCACCTCGTCCCGGTGGAGACCGGGCATCTCGAGGCGATCGAGCACCAGCCGGCGGCCATCCGGGCGGATCTCGACGGCCACGACGCGGCCGCGCAGCTCGGCCGGGCCCCATCGCTTCGCGAGCACGGGCGCCGCGACGGCGTCGGCGCGAAGCTGCGCGAGCGCCGCGCCGGCGAGGCCAAGCGCCACCGCCGCAAGGACGAGGCGCGCCGCAGCCGGCACGCGCGCCAGCGCGGCCGCGATCGCGGCAAGGCAAGACGCGAGGGCGGCGGCCGGGAGGAGCCCCGACCCCGGCTCCGTGGGCGAGGCGAAGTAGAGGACGATGCCGCAGCCCAGCGCCACCGGCGCCCAGAGGACGAGCCGCTCGGCCTCGGGCGCGAAGGCGGCCCTGGCCCGCGCAAGCCGGCCGGGTGGCGCGACGCCCGGTCCCGCCATCCCGGCGCCGGCCGGGACGGGCCACGGCAGCCGGGGCGCGGCCGGCGCGGAAGGCATGGCCCCCATGCTGGCGAGACTCCCCCTCTGCGCGGCCCGCGTGGTAGTTCCACCGACCGTAGCGAGGCCCTGTCCCCGCCCTCAATCTTCATCCCGGATTACGACATGTCGGTCCCCGTCTGCCGCTTCGCGCCCTCGCCCACCGGCTACCTCCATATCGGCGGCGCGCGCACCGCCCTCTTCAACTGGCTCTTCGCGCGCCACCACGGCGGCAAGTTCCGCCTGCGCATCGAGGACACGGACCGCCAGCGCTCGACGAAGGAAGCGGTCGACGCGATCATCAACGGCCTGCGCTGGCTGGAGCTCGACTGGGACGACGAGGTCGTCCACCAGTTCGCCCGCGCGCGCCGCCACGCGGAGATCGCCGAGGAACTGCTGCGCCAGGGCAAGGCCTATCGCTGCTACTGCACGCCCGAGGAGCTCGAGGACATGCGCGCCAAGGCCCGTGCCGAGGGGCGGCCGCCGCGCTACGACGGGCGCTGGCGCGACCGCGATCCGAAGGACGCGCCGGCCGGCGTCGCGCCCGCGATCCGCATCAAGGCGCCGCAGTCCGGCGAGACCGTGATCCGCGACCTGGTCCAGGGCGACGTCGTCATCCGCAACGACCAGCTCGACGACATGATCCTGCTGCGCGGCGACGGCACGCCCGTCTACATGCTCTCGGTGGTGGTCGACGACTTCGACATGGGCGTCACCCACGTGATCCGCGGCGACGACCACCTCAACAACGCCGCGCGCCAGATGATGGTGATCGAGGCGATGGGCTGGCCCGTCCCGGTCTACGCCCACATCCCGCTGATCCACGGGCCGGACGGCGCGAAGCTCTCGAAGCGCCACGGCGCGCTGGCCGTCGAGGCCTATCGCGACATGGGCTACCTGCCCGAGGCGATGCGGAACTACCTGCTGCGCCTCGGCTGGTCGCATGGCGACGAGGAGCTCATCTCGACGGCGCAGGCGGTCTCCTGGTTCGACCTCGACGCGGTCGGCCGCTCCGCCGCGCGCTTCGACTTCGCGAAGCTCGGCAACCTCAACGGCCACTACATCCGCGCGCGCGACGACGACGGCCTCGCCGAGCTCGTCGCCGCGCAACTCGAGCGCGAGCCCGGGCGCCCGCTGAGCCCGGAGGCGCGCGCGCGCCTGCGCGCCGGCATGCCGGGCCTCAAGCAGAGGGCGAAGACGATCGTCGAGCTGGCGGAGAGCGCCGAGTTCTACTGCCACGCGCGCCCGATCGCGATCGCGGAGAGCGGCCGCAAGCTTCTCGCCGGAGCGGGAAGCGAGAGGCTCGCGGGCTTCGCGCAGCGCCTCGCCGGGCTTCCGCAGTGGACCGCGGCGGCGATCGAGGCCGAGGCGCGCGCCGCCGCCGAGGCGGCGGGCGCGAAGCTCGGCGAGGTCGCGCAGCCGCTGCGCGCGGCCCTCAGCGGGACCAACGTCTCGCCGCCGATCTTCGAGGTCATGCAGGTGCTCGGCCGCGAGGAGACGATGGGCCGCATCGCCGATGCCCTGAAATGAGGCTGCTGCACCGCAACCAAACCCTTGGGAGAGCCCTCCTTCGGGGTTAATATCCGTGCGCGGCGGGTGGGGACGTTCCCCGCCCGCCATCAGTTCCTTCCGACCCGAGTCCTGGAGCCCGTCATGTCCGGCAGCGCGAGCAAGAGCACGATCACCGTCGTCGACAACGCCAGCGGCAAGCGCCTCGAGCTGCCGACGATGGACGGTTCGATCGGCCCGCGCGTGATGGACATCCGCAAGCTCTACGCCGAGACCGGCCACTTCACCTACGACCCGGGCTTCACCTCGACGGCGTCGTGCGAGTCCAAGATCACCTACATCGACGGCGACCAGGGCGTCCTGCTCTATCGCGGCTACCCGATCGAGGAGCTCGCCGAGCACAGCGACTTCATGGAGGTCTGCTACCTGCTGCTCAAGGGCGAGCTGCCGAACGCCGCGCAGAAGACGAGGTTCGAGCGCGACATCACGCTGCACACGATGATCCACGAGCAGCTGACGCGCTTCTACCAGGGCTTCCGGCGCGACGCGCACCCGATGGCGGTATGCTGCGGCGTCGTCGGCGCGCTCTCGGCCTTCTACCACGACAGCCTGAACATCAACGACCCGCACCAGCGCATGGTCGCCTCGTACCGGCTGATCGCGAAGCTGCCGACCATCGCGGCCATGGCCTACAAGTACTCGGTCGGCCAGCCCTTCATGTACCCGAAGAACTCGCTGAACTACGCCGAGAACTTCCTGCACATGACCTTCGGCGTGCCCTGCGAGGAGTACAAGATCAGCAAGACCGTCGCGCGGGCGCTCGACAAGCTCTTCATCCTGCACGCGGACCACGAGCAGAACGCGTCGACATCGACCGTCCGCCTCGCCGGCTCCTCGGGCGCCAATCCCTTCGCCTGCATCGCGGCTGGCATCGCGACGCTCTGGGGCCCCGCGCATGGCGGCGCCAACGAGGCCGTGCTGCAGATGCTGCAGGAGATCGGCTCCAAGGACCGCATCCCCGAGTTCATCCGCAAGGTGAAGGACAAGTCCGAGGGCGTGCGCCTGATGGGCTTCGGCCACCGCGTCTACAAGAACTTCGACCCGCGCGCGAAGGTGATCCGCCAGGCCGCGCACGACGTGCTCGCCGAGCTGGGCGTGCATGACGAGCCGCTGCTCGAGATCGCGATGGAGCTCGAGCGCATCGCGCTGCAGGACGACTACTTCGTCCAGCGCAAGCTCTACCCGAACGTCGACTTCTACTCGGGCATCATCTACCGGGCCATGGGCTTCCCCACCTCGATGTTCACCGCGCTCTTCGCCGTCGCGCGCACCGTCGGCTGGATCGCGCAGTGGAACGAGATGATCGAGGACCCGGCGCAGAAGATCGGCCGCCCGCGCCAGCTCTACACGGGCCACGCGCCACGCCCCTACGTCCCGATGGCGAAGCGGGCCTGAGGCAGGGTGCCCCGGGGGCCACGCAGGTGAACGCGAGGTCGCCGCGCCGCCTGGCTCGCGGCCGCCTGTCCCAGGTGGCGGGCGCGCGCATGGCCGACGGCACGCCCGGCCCGCGCGCGCTGCTCCCGCCGCCGGCCAACGACAACCGCGCGCCCCCGCTCACGCGCGCGCTGCGGGCGATCGCCCTGGCCGCGAGCGTGGCCGCGATCCTATGGACCGCGGCCAACCTCCTTGGCGTGCGCTGAAGGCAGCCGAGGCGCTCAGGCCTTCTGGATCAGCTCGACCTTGTAGCCGTCGGGATCCTCGACGAACGCGATCACGGTCGTGCCGAACTTCACCGGTCCCGGCTCGCGCGTGATCTTCACGCCGCCCGCGCGCATGCGATCGCAGGCCGCGTAGGCATCCGGCACCGCGACGGCGAGGTGCCCGAAGCCATTGCCGAGGTCGTAGCCGGGATGGCCCCAGTTGTGCGTCAGCTCGATCACCGCGCTCGATGCCTCGTCGCCGTAGCCGACGAAGGCGAGCGTGTACTTGCCCTCGGGCACGTCGCGCCGCCGCAGCACCTTCATGCCGAGCATGTCGACGTAGAAGGCGATCGACTTGTCGAGGTCCTTCACGCGGATCATCGTGTGCAGGAGCCTGTAGCTTCCGGTATCGCCGCTCATGTCGTCCTCGCGCCCGTGGAATGGTTCGGATAGAACGGAAACCACATCCGCCGCGACCCTGTCGAGTCCGCCATGAGAGCAATCCGCTGCGCCGTCTTCGGCGCCGGGCATTTCGGCCGCTACCACGCGCAGAAATACGCCGCCCTGCCGGGCGTCGAGCTTGTCGCGGTCGTCGACCCCGACCCGGCGCGCGCGCGCGCCCTCGCGGCCGAGGTCGGCACGTCCGCCGCGACGTCGATCGACGAGGTCGCCGGCTCGATCGAGGCAGCCTCCGTGGCCGTGCCGACCCATGCCCACCACGACGTCGCGACGCGGCTGCTCGAGGCCGGCATCCATGTCCTGATCGAGAAGCCGATCGCGGAGACGATCGAGCAGGCCGACGCCCTCGTCGCCCTTGCCGCGGCGCGCGGCCGCATCCTCCAGGTCGGCCACCTGCAGCGCTTCCTGCTGCGCCGCATGCAGGTCGCCGAGCGCGTCTTCCGCCCGCTCTACATCGAGGCGACGCGCATCGCGCCGTTCAAGCCCCGCGGGACCGATGTCGGCGTCGTGCTCGACCTGATGATCCACGACATCGACCTCATCCTCGCCCTCGTCCAGTCGCCGGTCCTGGCGGTCGACGCGGTCGGCGCCCCGGTCGTGACGACCTCCGAGGACCTGGTGAACGCGCGCCTGCGCTTCGCCAATGGCTGCGTGGCGACCGCGACGGCGAGCCGCATCGGCTTCAAGACCGAGCGGCGCCTGCGGATCTTCCAGCCGGAGAGCTACATCTCGATAGACCTGGCCGAGCGCCGGATGGTCGAGATCCATCGCGGCGAGGGCCCCGGCATCGTCCCGGGCCTGCCCGGCATCGCGCGCCACGAGGCGACCTGGGCCGATGGCGACGACCTGCTCGCCGAGATCGCGGACTTCGTCGACTGCGTGCGCGAGGGAAGGCAGCCGCTGGTCACCGGCGCCGACGGGCGCCGTGCGCTCGAGACCGCGATGCGCGTGACCGAGAGCCTGTCGCGCAGCCTCGCCGCGGCGGGCTTCCCGGGGTTGCCCGGGCAGGGCTGAGCCGACCGCCCCTCGCCTCTCATCCCTCGCGCCGGATCGCGGCGAGCACGGCGCTCGCCGCGCGCTCCGATGGCGGCACGCCGCCGCCGCCAAGCAGCGCGCGCAACTCGGCGAAGCCCGCGCGCTGGAGCCGGGCAGGCTCGCCTCCGGCGAGCAGGGCCTGGGCCGCGTCGGCGATCGCCTCCGGCGTGCAGCGCTCCTGGAGCAGCTCCGGGACGAAGCCGCGGCCGAGGATGAGGTTTGGCAGCGCCACGTGCGGCACGCGCAGCATCCGCCGCGCAAGGAAGGCGGAGGCCGGGCTCGCGCGATAGGCGACCGCCATCGGCAGCCCGGCGATCGCCAGTTCCAGCGTCGATGTCCCCGACGTCGTCACCGCGGCGCCCGCCACCGCGAGCGCGGCGCGTCGGTCCCCGGGCTCGGCAAGGACATGCGCGGGCAGGCTCCAGCCCGAGACCGCCGCCTCGGCGGCAGAGCGCGTCGCGCGGACCGCCGGCAGCAGCGCCACGAGGCCCGGCACGCGCCGCGCCAGCAGCGCTGCGGCCTCGCCGTAGACGGGCAGCATGCGGCGCGCGAGGCCCGAGCGGCTGCCGGCCATCAGCGCGAGCACCGGCGCGCCGGGCGCGATGCCGAGCCGCGCGCGCAGGTCGCCGGCCTCGGGCGTCGGCGCCTCGATCGCCGGGTGCCCGACCTCGAGCGTCTCGATGCCGAGGGCGGAGAAGAAGGCGGGCTCGAAGGGGAAGAGCGCCAGCATCCGGTCGAATAGGCCGGCGATGCGCCGCGCACGCCCGGGCCTCCACGCCCATAGCTGGGGCGCGACATAGTGAACCGCCGGGATTCCGAGCGGCCGCAGGCGGCGCGCGAGCCGCATCGTGAAGCCGGGGGCGTCGATGGTGACGACGACGTCGGGGCGCAGCTCGGCGACGGCGCGCTCGGTCTCGCGCAGGCGGCGAAGGATCGTCGCGAGGCGCGGCAGCACCTCGGCGAAACCCATCACGGCCAGGTCCTCGATCGGGTAGAGCGAGCGCAGCCCCTGGGCCGCCATCGACTCCCCGCCGACGCCGGCGAAGCGGACGCTCCCGCCCGAGAGCCTGGAAAGGGCGGCCATGAGCCGCCCGCCGAGGACGTCGCCCGAAGGTTCCCCCGCGACGACGAAGACAAGGGGCCCGGCCGGCGGGCCGCCGGCGCCGGTCGCGCTCACGTGGCCGCCACGCCAAGGACGAAGACGCCGCGCGCGTCGGCGGCCGCGGCGACGGCGCGGGCATCCGCCACCAGCGCGCGCCCCGCCTCGACCGCGATCCCGGCGAGGCCGGCGTCCGCGACCGCCTCGACCGTGCGCACGCCGATCGTCGGCAGGTCGACCCGCCGCTCCTGGGCAGGCTTTGCGATCTTCACCAGCACGCCGCCCGACGTCTCGCGGCGAAGGGCGCCGCAGCGCGCGACGAGGGCGTCCGTCCCCTCGATCGCCTCGATCCCGAGGACGACGCCGCGCTCGACGACCACGGCCTGGCCGACATCGACCGCGCCCAAAGCCCTGAGGACCTCGACGCCGCGCGCGATGTCCAGCCGGTCCTGCTCCGACGGCGCGACGCGTCCATACGCGCCGGCGCGCGCGGCCAGCGCGCCAAGCACGTCCTCCGCGCCGACGACCCTGAACCCCTCGCCCTCGATCTCGCGCACGACCGCGGAGAGCAGCCCGTCGTCGCCGAAGGCGCGCACGCCGATGCGCGCGAGCGCCTGCGCCGCGCGCCAGTCGGGCCGCAGCTCGGCGAGGCTCGGGCGCCGGACGGGGCCGATCAGGCAGACCTCGCCGACGCCAGCCGCGCGCAGCCGCGCGAAGGCATCCGCGAACTGCCCGAGCCGCACCCAGGCATGCTCGACGCCCGCGAGCCAGGCCGGGTCGGTCTGGCCCTCGAAGGCGAGGACGAAGACGTCCCTGCCCTGCGCGCGGGCGGCGTCGACGACCGCGGCGGGCAAGCGCCCCCCGCCGGCCAGCACGCCGAGCCGCGGCTTCATTTTTCGATCTTGGGCAGCGTGACCGCCCGCATCTCGGCGCTGCGCATGAACTCGATGATCGAGTTCACGGCGGCGTTGTCCGGGTAGAGCGAGGCGACGTCGTCGAGCCGCTCGGCCATCGTCCCCTCCTGCGCGAAGAGGAGGCGATAGGCCGTGCGCAGGGCCTGGATGTCGAGGCGGCTGAAGTTGCGCCGCTTCAGCCCGACGACGTTGAGGCCGCCGAGGCGCGCGCGCTCCCCCATCACGAGGCCGAACGGGATGACGTCGGCCTCGACGCCCGACATGCCGCCGATCATCGCATGCGGCCCGATGCGCACGAACTGGTGGACGGCGGACAGCCCGCCCAGGATCGCGAAGTCGCCCACGCGCACGTGGCCGCCGAGGGTCGCGTGGTTCACCATCACGACGTGGTTTCCGACCTGGCAGTCGTGGGCGACATGCGCGCTGATCATGAACAGGCAGTTGTCCCCGATCCGGGTGACGCCGCCGCCGCCGGTCGTGCCGGGATGCATGGTGACATGCTCGCGGATGACGTTGTTCGAGCCGATCTCGAGCCGGGTCTCCTCGCCGCGGTACTTCATGTCCTGCGGCGGGTGGCCGATCACCGCGAAGGGGAAGATGCGCGTGCCCTTCCCGACCTCGGTGATGCCGTCGACGCAGACATGGCTGACGAGCGCGACGCCGTCGCCGAGCCGCACCTTGGGCCCGACCACGCAATAGGGGCCGATGGTGACGTCCGCGCCGAGTTGCGCGCCGTCCGCGACGATCGCCGTCGGGTGGATGCCGGCCATCATCGGTCCATGATCATCGCGGAGTAGGTCGCCTCGGCGCAGAGCGCGCCGTCGACCCGCGCCTCGGCGCTGAACTTCCACACGGGACCGCGGCTGCGCTCCTTGCGGCAATGGATCATGACGCGGTCGCCCGGCCCGATCGGCTTGCGGAAGCGCGCCTCGTCGATGGTCATGAAGTAGACGAGCTTGCCCTCGTTCTCCGGGCCGAGCTTCTCGACGACGATCACCGCCGCGGTCTGCGCCATGGCCTCGATCAGGAGCACGCCCGGCATCACGGGGCGCGCGGGGAAGTGGCCCTGGAAGAAGGGCTCGTTGATCGTGACGTTCTTGACGCCGACGCAGCTCTCGCCCGAGACGAGGTCGACGACGCGGTCGATCATCAGGAACGGGTAGCGGTGCGGGATCATCTGCATGATCCGGTTGATGTCGATCTCCTTGCGCGCCGGCACCGCCTGCTGCTCCTGCGCCTGGTCGTTCTGCATGCCGCTGCCTCACTCCTCCGGGTTGCTGCCTTCGGCTTCGCCGCCGCGGCGGCGGGCCAGCATGCGGACCGCGCCGGCTATGCGCCGGAACTCGCGGATCGGCACCGCGGGATAGCCCCCGACCACCTCGCCGGCGCGAATGTCGCGATGGACGCCGCTCTTGGCGGCGACCTGCGCGCCGCTGGCGAGGTGGAGGTGGCCCGAGACGCCGACCTGGCCGCCGATGACGACGAAGTCGTCGAGCCGCGTCGAACCCGATATGCCCGCCTGCCCCACGATCACGCAGCCTCGCCCGATGCGAACGTTGTGCGCGATCTGGACAAGGTTGTCGATCACCGTGCCATGGCCGATCACCGTGTCGCCCACGCTGCCGCGGTCGATCGTCGTGTTCGCGCCGATCTCGACGTCGTCGCCGATGATGACGCGGCCAAGCTGCGGCACCTTCACGTGGCCGCCCGGCCCGAGCGCGTAGCCGAAGCCATCCTGGCCGATGCGCACGCCCGGGAAGACCCTCACGCGCTCGCCGACGAGCGCGTGCGAGATCGTCGCGTTGGAGCCGACGCGCGTGTCGGCGCCGATCGAGACGCCCGGGCCGATCACGCTGTTGGCCCCGATCGAGGCGCGCGCGCCGAGCGTCGCGCCCGCCCCGATGACGGCGCCCGCCGCGACGCTGGCGCCCTCTCCGATCGAGCAGCCGGGGCCGACCGTGGCCGAGGGGTGGATGCCCGCCGGCTCGGCGGGCTCGGGATGGAGCGCAGCCGCCACCAGGGCATAGCCGCGATAGGGCTCGTCGCAAAGCACCAGAGCCATGCCGGCAGGCGAAAGCTCCGCGAGGCGCGGATGGACGATGCAGGCGCCCGCGCGCGAGGCGCGGAAGGCGGGGATATAGCGGCGGTTCTCGAGGAAGCTGATGTCGGAGGGGCCGGCATCCGCCAGGGTGGCTATGCTCGCGAAGGCCAGCGAGGGATCGCTTCCAGGTGCGACCTTCCCGCCCGCGACCTCGGCGATCGCCGCCAGGGTCATGGACCGGATGCCGGGGAAGAAGCGCGGGTCGGCCATGCTCGACGCGACCCGACGTCAGTTCGCCGGGATCTGCAGGGGCACGGTCGGCAGGCGCTTGTTGACCCTCGCGAGCACCTCGCCGGTGATCTCGAGCGCGCCCTGGTGGATCACCACCTGGCTCTTGTCGAGGATCACCTGGTAGCCACGGTCCTGCACGACCTCGACGGTGGACTGCAGCATGGCCTGGTAGACCCGCTGCTCGGCCTCCCCGAAGGCGCGGTCAAGCGCGCGCGTACGACCCTGCAGCCGCGACTGGGCGTCCGACGCGCGCTTCTGGAGATCGCGCGCCCGCCTCTCGAGCTGGTCGGCGGGCACCTGGCCGCGCTGGCGCTGGAGCTCCGCCTGCGCGTTCTTGAGTTCCTGCTCCTGCTTCTGCACCTCGGCGCGCATGCTGGCGCCCACCTGCTCGGCCTGCTGGCGCAACGCCAGCCCCGCGCTCGACTGGGAAAGCACGAGGCGGCTGTCGAGGATGACCACCGACGTCCCGGCGGGCGGCAGCTCCGCCGGAAAATTCGGAAGCCGGGGCTGCGGCGGCGGCGGCATCGCCTGACCGGGCTGCTGCGCGGGCTGGGCAGGTTGCGCGGGCTGGGCGGGTTGCGCGGGCTGCGCGGCAGGCTGCTGCGGGCGCGGCTGGGCCTGCTGGGTCTGGGGGCGCGGCGCCGGACGCTGCTGCTGCGGCGGCGGCTGCTGCGGCTGCTGCTGGGGAGGAGGCGCCTGCAGCTGGACCTGTGCACTCGCGTCCAGGAGCGGGGCCAGTGCGATGCACAGGGCGAGGCTGGTGCGGCCGATTGCGTTCATCATGGTCCCGTGCCGGATTGGATCGGTCAGAAGCGTGAGCCGAAGCTGAAGCGGAAGATCTCGTCGCGGTCGTAGCTTTCCTTCACCACGGGCGTGGCCACGCTCAGGCGGATCGGCCCAAGCGGCGACCGCCAGGACAGGCCAAGCCCGACGGAGGCGCGGATCGAGTTCTCGTCGACGACCGACGGCCCATTGGCATCGGTGTCCCAGAGGCTGCCGAAGTCGCTGAACGCGAAGGTCCGCATGCCGACCTCGCGCGGGATCCCGACCGGGAATGACAGGGAGGCGGTGCCGACGACATAGCGCTTGCCGCCCAGCGAGTCGCCGGTGGACGTGTCGCGCGGACCGATGCCGGCGGACCTGAAGCCGCGGAAGTTGTCGCCGCCGACGAAGAAGCGCTGGTTGATGCGCACGGCCTCGCCCATGTCGTAGATGAAGCCGGACTCGCTCGTCAGGCTGCCGATGAAGTCCTCGGAGAAGGGATAATAGGCACCCGCGGAAAGCCGGTTGCGCAGCCAGTTGCTGTCGCCGCCGAAGCCCGCGAGGTCCTGGGAGAGCCTGATGAAGTAGCCGTCGGTCGGATCGAAGCGGTCGTCGCGACGATCGTAGAGCAGGTCGTGCCCCGGCCCGTAGGTCCTGTACGTCCCGACCTGCTCGCGGATGAAGCGCGAGGCGTTCGAGCTCACGTTCTGGATGGTTTCGCTGCGGGCGAAGACGCGCACCGTGTGGCGCAGGTTCTCGGACATCTCGTAGCGGGCGCGGACGGTCCCGCCATAGCTGTCGACGTCGTAGCTGGCTTCGCGCTGGAAGTTGCGGTTGACCTTGAAGATGTCCAGCCCCGCCGCGACGTTGGTGTCGAAGAGGTAGGGCTCCTCGAAGCTGAAGTCGATCTCCTGGCGCTTTCCGGACACCATGCCGCCGATCATCAGGTCCTGGCCGCGTCCGAGCAGGTTGCGCTCCCTCAGCCTGATGTCGGCGAGCGGGCCGTCGGAGGAGGAGAAGCCGAAGCCGAAGCTGATCTCGCCGGTGGAACGCTCCTGCACGTCGACGTTCACGATGGTCCGGTCGGGCGACTCCCCCGGGACATTGGTCACGTCGGCCTTGTCGAAGAAGCCAAGGTAGCGGAGGCGCTGGCGCGAGCGGCGCATCTTCGCGGAATTGAACGCGTCACCCTCGGCCAGCCGCATCTCGCGGCGCACGACCTTGTCGAGCGTGCGCGTATTGCCGTTGATGTTGATCCTGTCGACGTAGACCCGCGGTCCCTCCTGGACCTCGTAGGCGACCGCGATGGCCTTGCGCTCGCGGTCGCGCGAGATGCGCGGCCGGATGTCCACGAACGCGAAGCCCAGCGCGCCGATCCTGTCCGTCATCCGCTGCACCGACTGGTCGACCTGGTCGGCGTCGTACCAGGCCCCCTCCTCGGTGAGGACCGAGCCCCGCACCTGCTCGGGCTTCAGGTCGCGCAGCGTCGACTGGATGTCGACCTTCCCGAAGCGATAGCGCTCGCCCTCGTCGACCGTGAACGTGACGAAGAAGGATTCGCGGTCCGGCGTCAGCTCGGCGACCGCGGACACGACCCGGAAATCCGCGTAGCCCTGCGCGAGGTAGAACTTGCGCAGCAATTCGCGGTCGAAGGAGATGCGGTCGGGGTCGTAGGTGTCGGCCGTGGACAGGAACCTGTACCAGCGGCTCTCCTTCGTGTTGAGGACGTCGCGCAGCCGCGCCTCGGAGAAGTGCTGGTTGCCGACGAAGGCGATCTTGCGCACCGACGTCACGTCGCCCTCGACGACCTCGAAGGCGATGTCGACGCGGTTCTGCGGCAGCTCGATCACCTTCGGCTCCACGGTCGCGGCGAAGCGGCCGGCGCGACGGTAGATGTCGATCAGGCGCTTGACGTCGTTCTGCACCTTCGTGCGCGTGTAGACCTGGCGCGGCTTGAGCTGGATCTCCTGGATCAGCACCTCGTCCGTGAGCTTGCGGTTGCCCTCGAACTGGATGCGATTGACGATCGGGTTCTCCACCACCTTCGCCACGAGCCTCGACCCCTGCCTGTCGATCGTGACGTCCGAGAAGAGACCGGTCGCGAAGAGGGCCTTCATGGACCGGTCGAGCTTGTCGGCATCCACCTGGTCGCCTGGCCGCAGGAGGAGGTAGGAGCGCACGGTCGCGGGGTCGATCCGCTGGGTCCCCTCGACGACGACCTCCGTGATGGTCTGCGCGCGCGCCGGGCCGGGCGGCAGCGCGACGGCGGCCGCGAGCACGGCGAGGGCAAGGGCGACGAGGCGCGACAGGGACGACCGTAGTCTAGGCAAGAGCCGGGACCTTCATGGCGACATCGGCCGGAAGGCGCGGATCCCCGCGCCTCAGCCGACCAGGTTGACGAGCCATTGCACGACGCGCCACCGGAGAAGGTCCTGCCACGTCGCGAACAGCATCAGGCTGAGTACCAGAACGAGGCCGACGCGGAAACCGTATTCCTGCGCCCGCGGGCCGAGCGGCCGCCCCCTGATCGCCTCGATCGCGTAGAGGACGAGATGCCCGCCGTCGAGGACGGGTATCGGGAAAAGGTTGATGAGCCCGAGGCTTATCGACAGCGTCGCCATCAGGGCGACCAGGGAGCCCCATCCTGCCCGCGCCGCCTCGCCCGACACGCGCGCGATCCCGAGGGGCCCGCTGAGTTCCTCCGCGCCGCGCCGGCCGACCAGCATCTGGCCGACCGCCTTCAAGGTTCCTGTGGTCTGGCTCCAGGTCTCCTCGACGGCGTAGTAGATGGCGAGCACCGGGGACCTGATCTCCTCGCTCTCCCGCTGGCCGCTCGAGCGGATCCCGAGTCGCGCCATGCGCGACCTGTTGCCGAGCAGGTCGGTGTCCTCGACGATCCTCGGGGTCAGCGTGGTGCGCAACCGCTGGTCGCCGCGCATGTATTCGATCTCGAGCGGCCGGTCGAGGTTGAGCAGGACCGTGCGCTGGATCTGCTCGAACCTGTCGATCCGGCTCCCGTCGATCGCGAGGATCCGGTCGCCCGGGCGCAGGCCCGCCTGGTCGGCAGGCATTCCCTCGATCGTCGAGCCGACGACGGGGGGCGTGAAGGGACGCCCGGAGGCAACGAACAGGCAGGCGAAGACGAGGATGGCGAAGAGGAAGTTCGCCGCCGGGCCGGCCGCGACGATCGCCGCGCGCCAGGCCAGGCTCTTGTGGGGAAAGGCGGTGCTCCGCTCCTCCGCCGACATCGTCGCGGCGGCGGCATGGTCGGGCGCGCTCGACGCGTCGGCGTCGCCATGCATCTTCACGTAGCCGCCGAGCGGCAGCCACGCGATCTTCCAGCGTGTCCCGTGGCGGTCGTTCCACCCGAATATCTCCGGGCCGAAGCCCACCGAGAAGACCTCGACGCGGACGCCGGCCCTGCGCGCCACCCAGAAATGCCCGAGCTCGTGCACGAAGACGAGGATCGTGAGCACGACCAGGAACGGGATGATGTAGCTCGGCAGGCTGGCTATGAAGTCCATGTTTTCTTCCAATGCCTTGGTAGCGTTTCCTGTCAGCTCGGACGAGCGGGCGGCCGCGGTTGGAGCATCTGCCTGGTAACGCAGGTATTTCAATTCCCTGGATGGTGAAGTTCAGGGGTCGCCCGGCTCCGTCATCGCCACGCCAGGACGCCCCCCGCGCTCGCCCACTGGAACACCGCGAGGCATGCGGCGGCGGCCACGAGGCCGTCGACCCTGTCCATCATCCCGCCATGGCCCGGTATGAGCCCGCTGGCGTCCTTCGCGCCGAAGTGGCGCTTGAAGGCCGATTCGGCAAGGTCTCCGGCCTGCGCGACCACCGCGAGGATGGCGCCAGCCCCCGCAAGCACGGGCGCCGAGGGCGCCTGGCCATCCAGCGCCGACACGACGAGCCCCACCCCGGCGCTTGACGCGACCGCCCCGCCCAGTCCCGCCCAGGTCTTCTTGGGGGAAATGCGTGGTGCGAGGAGCGGGCCGCCGATCAGTCGGCCGGCGAAGAAGGCGCCCGTGTCGGAGGCCGCGACCGCCAGCACGAGCCAGAGGATCATGCGCTCGCCCGAAGCGTCGTGCCCCCTCAGCCAGACCAGCGCCACCACCGGCAACGCGACGTAGAGCACCCCGGCGGCCGCCCATGCCGGCGCCGGACGGGACATGGCGCGCGCGATGGCGAGGGCCATGGCGGCCCCGAAGGTCGCGAGCGCGAGCGCGGCAGCCGTGCGGTCGAGATGCGCGAGCGCGATGCAGGCCAGCGGGACGAGGACCGCGAGCCATCCCGGCAGGCCGAAGCGGCCCGCCGAGGAGAGACGCGTCCATTCGGAGGCCATCGCCGCCGCGCAGAAGGCCACGAGGAAGGCGAAGGCGACGTCGCCCATGAGGATGCCGGCGCCCGCGATGGCGGCCATGAGCGCGCCATAGATCGTGCGCGTGCGAAGGCCCTCGGCCCAGCCGCCGCCGGAAGCCGCGCGGGGGGGCTCAGCCGCCCGAGGTTCCGTAGCGTCGTTCACGGCGCTGGAAATCGGCGATGGCGGCGGCGAAGTCGCGCTTGCCGAAATCCGGCCAGAGCGTGTCGAGGAACAGGAACTCGGTGTAGGCGGACTGCCAGAGCAGGAAATTGCTGATCCGGCGCTCGCCCGAGGTGCGGATCAGCAGGTCGGGGTCCGGGATGCCGGCGGTCCAGAGGCGCGCCGAGAACTCGGCCTCGCCGATCGCGTCGGCGGAAAGCCGGCCGGCGGCGACGTCGGTGGCCAGCTTCTGCGCGGCGGCGAGGATGTCGGCGCGGCCGCCATAGCTCAGCGCGACGGTCAGGTGCAGCCGCTCGTTGGCGCGCGTCGTCTCCTCGGCATTGGCGACCAGCGCGACGATGTCCTGCGGCAGGCGCTCGCGCTCGCCCACCACCCTGAGCCTCACGCCGTTCGCGTGCAGTTCGGCGAGTTCGGAGCGCAGGTAGTGGCGCAGCAGCCCCATGAGGTCGGAGACCTCGTCGGCCGGCCGGCGCCAGTTCTCGGACGAGAAGCCGAACAGCGTCAGGTAGCGCACGCCGTGGTCGCCCGCCGCCTCGATCGCCGCGCGTACCGCGTCGACGCCGCGCCTGTGCCCCGCCACGCGCGGCAGCCCGCGCGCCTTCGCCCAGCGGCCATTGCCGTCCATGATGATGGCGACATGGACCGGTGTCGCGGCTGGCGCGGCGCCCAGGGGCGCGGCGTCGCGCGGTTCAGACATGCGCGACGTCTTTCTCCTTGGTGGCGAGCATGTCGTCGATCTTCTTGATGAACTCGTCCGTGGCCTTCTGGACGTCGGCGCTGCGCTTGCGCAGTTCGTCCTCGTTGATCTTGCCGGCCTTCTCGAGCGCCTTCAGCGCCTCCATCCCGTCGCGGCGCACGTTGCGCACGGCGACGCGGGCCTGCTCGGCGTATTTATGCGCGACCTTGGCGAGTTCCTTGCGGCGATCCTCCGTCAGGGCGGGGATCGGCACGCGGATGAGCTGGCCCTCGGCCATCGGGTTGAGGCCAAGGTTCGACTCGCGGATCGCCTTCTCGACGGCCTTGACGAGCCCGCGGTCCCAGACCTGGACCGAGAGCATGCGCGGCTCGGGGACGCTCACCGTCCCGCACTGGTTGAGCGGCATGTGGCTGCCATAGGCGTCGACCTGGATCGGCTCCAGCATGTTCGCGGAGGCGCGTCCGGTCCTGAGGCCGGAGAACTCCTTCTTCAGGAGCTCGATCGCGCCGGTCATGCGGCGCTTCAGTTCATCGACATTGGCGTTCGCCGACATGACGCGCTCCTCGCCCTCTTGGTCTTCGGCGCCCCCGGGCCAATCCCTGGGGGCCGCCGCCGGCTTGCCGCCGGGTCAGGACCGCTCGGGATCCGAGACGATCGTGCAGCGGCCCCTGCCCTGCATGACGTCCGCGAATCCGCCCGGCTCCTGGATCGAGAATACCAGAATCGGGATGTGGTTCTCGCGCGCCAGGCTGATGGCGGAGGCATCCATGACGCCAAGGTCGCGCGCCAGCACCTCGAGGTAGCCGAGCCGGTCGTAGCGCGTGGCGGTCGGGTCCTTCTTCGGGTCGGCACTGTAGACGCCGTCGACCTTCGTCGCCTTGAGCAGGGCGTCGCACCCCATCTCGGACGCGCGCAGCGCGGCCGCGGTGTCGGTCGTGAAGAAAGGATTGCCCGTCCCCGCGGCGAAGATGACGACCCGCTTCTTCTCGAGGTGCCGTATCGCGCGCCGGCGGATATAGGGCTCGCAGACCGTCGACATCGGGATGGCGGAGAGCACCCGCGTGTGCACGCCCTGCTGCTCCAGCGCGTTCTGCATCGCCAGCGCGTTTATGACCGTGGCGAGCATGCCCATGTAGTCGGCCGAGGCGCGCTCCATGCCCTTCGCGGCGCCGGACACGCCGCGGAAGATGTTGCCTCCACCGATGACGACGGCGACCTCCACGCCCATGGCGAGCACGGACTTGATCTCGCCGGCCACGCGCACGACGGTCTGCGCGTCGAGGCCGTACTCGCCCGGGCCCATGAGGGCCTCGCCGGAGATCTTGAGCAGGACGCGCCTATAGCGCGCCCCGCCCGCGGATGCGTCCCGGGAAGCGCCCATGTCCCCCTCTCCCCTCCGGTCAGTCGCGCTTGAGCTGCGCGGCGACCTCGGCCGCGAAGTCTTCCTGCTTCTTCTCGACGCCCTCGCCCAGGGCGTAGCGCACGAAGCCGGCCAGCTTCACCGGGGCGCCGAGCTCCTTCGCGGCCTTCGCCACGACGTCCTTCACGCGGCTCTCGCCGTCGACGACGTAGAGCTGCTCGAGCAGCACCGTCTCCTCGTAGAACTTGCGCAGGCGCCCCTCGACCATCTTCTCGACGACCTGGACCGGCTTGCCCGAGGCGGCGGCCTGCTCGGTCAGGATCGCGCGCTCGCGCTGGAGCGCCGCCGGATCGACGCTCGTGATGTCGAGCGCGGTCGGGTTCGCCGCCGCGACATGCATCGCGATCTGCTTGCCGAGCGCGGAGAGCGCGGCCGCGTCGGCCGTGGATTCGACCGCCACGAGGACGCCGATCTTCCCGAGCCCGGGGGCGGCGGCATTGTGCACGTAGCTCGTGACGACGCCCGCGGGCACCGACAGCGCCACGGCACGGCGCATGCTCATGTTCTCGCCGATCGTCGCGACGAGGTTCGTGAGCTTCTCGGCGACCGTGCCGCCGCCGGGGAAGGCGGCGGCCTTGGTCTTCTCGAGGTCGCCGCCGCACTGCAGCGCCACCTCGGCGGCCGCCTTGGCGAAGGCCTGGAACTGGTCGTTGCGCGCGACGAAGTCGGTCTCCGCGTTGACCTCGAGCACGGCGCCACGGGCACCAGACGCCGCCACGGCGACGAGGCCCTCGGCGGCGACGCGCCCGGCCTTCTTGGCGGCCGCGGCGAGGCCCTTCTTGCGCAGCCAGTCGACGGCGGCCTCGAGGTCGCCGGCGGTCTCGGTCAGCGCCTTCTTGCAGTCCATCATGCCGGCGCCGGTCTTCTCGCGAAGATCCTTGACGAGGCTTGCCGTGATCTCGGCCATGGCGATCGATCCTTCTCGTTGCATCGGACGGCGCCCCGGCGGGGCGCCGTCGCCACCTGTTCAGGCGTCCGGGGCGCGCTTCTTGGCGCGGGCGGCCGGCTTGCGGGCAGCCGGCTTCTTCGCCGCGGGCTTCGCGGCCTCCTCGCCACCGGCCGCATCGGCCGCGGGCGCCTCTGCCACCGCGCCGGCCTCTGCACCCGTCTCCGCCGCGGCCACGACGGCCTCGACCGGGGCCTCGTCCTGCGCGCCGACATCGATGCCCGAGGCGACCATCTCGGCCTGCAGTCCGTCGAGCACGGCGCCCGCGACCAGGTCGCAGTAGAGCTGGATCGCGCGCAGCGAGTCGTCGTTGCCCGGGATCGGGAAGCTGATGCCATCGGGGCTCGAGTTGGAGTCGAGGACCGCGACGACCGGCACGTTGAGGCGGCGGGCCTCCTCGACGGCGATCGCTTCCTTGTTCGTGTCGATGATGAACAGCATGTCCGGCAGGCCGCCCATCTCCTTGATGCCGCCCAGCGCGCGCTCGAGCTTGTCGCGCTCGCGGGTCAGGTTGAGCGTCTCCTTCTTCGTCAGGCCCTTGGTCTCGCCGCCGAGCTGCTCGTCGAGCTCGCGCAGGCGGCGGATGGAGTTCGAGATCGTCTTCCAGTTGGTCAGCATGCCGCCGAGCCAGCGATGGTTGACGAAGTACTGGCCGCAGCGCTGCGCGGCCGCCGCGATCGGCTCCTGCGCCTGGCGCTTCGTGCCGACGAACAGCACGCGGCCACCCTGCGACGTCACCTCGCGGATCGCCTGCAGCGCCTGCGACAGCAGCGGCACGGTCTGCTGGAGGTCGATGATGTGGACGTTGTTGCGGACGCCGAAGATGTACGACTGCATCTTCGGGTTCCAGCGACGGGTCTGGTGTCCGAAATGGACGCCGGCCTCGAGGAGCTGGCGCATGGAAAACTCGGGCATCGCCATGTGGCGTATCCTTTCTCCGGTTCGACCGCCGCGGACCGAGCACCCTTCCGGGCACCGGAAACGGGACCTGCCCCTGGGGCTGGCGCCGTGAAGTCCGCGTGAGTTTTGAGCCCGGCGGGACCACCCCGCCTCAAGCCGCGCGGTTTCTATCCCCTCCTCCGGCCAGGCGCAAGGCCCGGCAACCCCGCGCCGCGGGAGGCCCGTCCCCCTCGCGCGGCGCCCGCACGGGCCGCCTCGCGCGCCGATTGCGCGCGTCGCGCGGAAGGGCCAGTCTGCGCCCGCCCATGCTGCCACGCCGCCTCTTCGTCGCCGCGCTCCCCGCGACCGCCTTCGCGTCGCCCGCCGCCGCCACCCCGGCCCCCTCCCCGCGCCATCTCCACGCCACGCGGTCGACCAACACCCTGCACCTGCTCGATGGCGACATGGTCGTGCGCAGCTTCCGCGCGGCGTTCGGGCGCGAGCATGGCCCCAAGCGCATCCGCGACGACGCACGCACGCCCGTGGGCGACTACATGGTCTTCCCCGCGCGCGCCTCGGCGCGCTGGAAGTGGTTCCACCCGATCGACTACCCGAACGCGCGCGACGTCGCCGAGGGCGCCGCGCGGGGCCTGCGCAAGGGGCAGCTCGGCGACGAGATCGGCATCCATGCGCATGGCGGCTGGCCGCCGACGGACCTGCTCGCCGCGCACGGCATCGGCTGGAACTGGACCGCGGGCTGCATATCGGTCAGCGACGAGGAGATCGAGGTGGTGCGCGCCTTCGTCGATCGCCCGCTGCCGATACGCCTCGACGCCTGAGGCCGCGCCGCGCCTCAGATCTCCTGGACCTCGAGGACGCCCGGCACGCCCGACACGCGCGCGCGCGTGTCGGGGGACACCATGAATGCGCCGGGAAGCTGGAGCTCGGCGCGCTCCTCGGGCCCGAGGACCAGGTCGAGGACGATGCGGCCGCGGCCCTTCTTCTCGGCGGAGAAGATGTCGCGAAGCCCAGGCAGCGCCGCCTCGTCGCCGAGCGTGATGCGCAGCCCCGCCGCGGTGCTCGCGGCCGCGGCGTCCAGCGGCTGGATCGACTGCGCCAGGAGCTTCACCGCTTCGTCCTCGAGCCGCGCATCGACCGAGAGCAGCAGCGGCTTGCCAGAGCCGAGCAGCTCGCGCGCCATGGCCAGCACCTCGGAGAAGAGCGTAACCTCGAAAGTGCCGCTGGCGTCGGAGAGCTGGACGAAGGCGAAGCGGTTGCCCTTTGCCGATGTCCGCTCCTGCTTGCCGATGACCGAGCCCGCGAGCTTGATGCGCGCGGCGCCGCCGGCGCGCAGCCGCTGCGGCAGCTCGACCGCGCGCACGACGCCGAGCCGCTTCATGGCGACGGCGTAGGCATCGAGCGGATGGGCCGAGAGGTAGAAGCCGATCGACTCGAACTCGCCCTGCAGGCGTTGCGTCAGCGGCCAGTCCGGCAGCGCGGGCGCGCGCAGCTTCGGCCGGTCGGCGGCGCCGGCGAAGAGGCTGGACTGGTTCGTGCTGCGCGACTCCGCCTCCGCGTTCGCCTCGGCGAGGAGGAGCTCGATCACGGCGAAGGCGCGCGCGCGGTTCGGCTCGAGCGCGTCGAGCGCGCCGGCCTTCGCGAGCTGTTCGAGCAGCCGCTTGTTCACCTGCTTCGGGTCGAGCCTGCGCGCGAAGTCGCCGAGGTCGCGGAACGGGCCGTTGGCGCGGCGCTCGGCGACGAGCGCCTCCATCGCGGCCTGGCCCACGCCCTTCACCGCCGCGAGCGCGTAGCGCACCGCGCCCTTCTGGTCGCCGGGGGCGAGCTCGACCGTGAAGGCGGCCTCCGAGCGGTTGATGTCCGGGGGCAGCAGCCTGATGCCGAGCCTGTCGAGCTCCTGGCGGAACACCGCGAGCTTGTCGGTGTTCGCGAGGTCGAAGCTCATCGACGCGGCCATGAACTCGACCGGGTAGTTCGCCTTGAGCCAGGCCGTGTGGTAGCTCACCAGCGCGTAGGCGGCGGCGTGGCTCTTGTTGAAGGCGTAGCCCGCGAACTTGTCGACCAGGTCGAAGATGTGGCTGGCCTTCGCCTCGTCGACGCCGCGCTTCACCGCGCCCTCGACGAAGGACTTGCGCAGCGCCTCCATCTGCGACTTGTCCTTCTTGCCCATCGCGCGGCGCAGCAGGTCGGCCTGCCCGAGCGAGTAGCCGCACATCACCTGCGCGATCTGCATCACCTGCTCCTGGTAGACCATCACCCCGAAGGTCTCCTTCAGGATCGGCTCCAGCGTCGGGTGCAGGTAGTCGGGCTTCTCCTTGCCGTGCTTGCAGGCGTTGTAGCGCGGGATGTTCTCCATCGGGCCGGGGCGGTACAGCGCCACCAGCGCGATCAGGTCCTCCAGCCGGTCCGGGCGCATGCCGCGCACGGCGTCGCGCATGCCCGCGCTTTCGAGCTGGAACACGCCGACCGTCTCGCCGCGGGTCAGCATCGCGTAGGTCCTGGCGTCGTCCAGCGGGATGGCGAGCGGCTCGATGCGCGTCCCGCGCCCCGCCTCGACCAGGTCGTAGGCGCGCTGCAGGACGGTCAGGGTCTTGAGGCCGAGGAAGTCGAACTTCACAAGCCCCGCCTGCTCGACCCACTTCATGTTGAACTGGGTCGCGGGCAGCGGCGCGCGCGGGTCGCGATAGAGCGGGACCATCTCCACCAGCGGCCGGTCGCCGATGACCACGCCCGCCGCGTGCGTCGAGGCGTGGCGGTAGAGGCCCTCGAGCTTCAGCGCGATGTCCATCAGCCGCGCGATGGCGGGATCGTCCTGCATCATCTGGCGCAGCGCGGCCTCGCCGTCGATCGCCTGCTGGAGCGAGATCGGGTTTGCCGGGTTCTGCGGGATGAGCTTGCAGATGCGGTCGACCTGCCCGTAGGGCATGCCGAGCACGCGCCCGCAGTCTCGCACCACCGCGCGCGCCTGCAGCTTGCCGAAGGTGATGATCTGCGCGACGCGGTCGGCGCCGTACTCGCGCTGGACGTAGCGGATGACCTCGTCGCGCCGGTCCTGGCAGAAGTCGATGTCGAAGTCCGGCATCGACACGCGCTCGGGGTTGAGGAAGCGCTCGAACAGCAGGCCGAAGCGCAGCGGGTCGAGGTCGGTGATCGTCAGCGCCCAGGCGACAAGCGAACCCGCGCCCGACCCGCGGCCAGGGCCGACCGGGATGCCATGCGCCTTCGCCCACTGGATGAAGTCGGCGACGATCAGGAAGTAGCCGTCGAAGCCCATCTTCACGATCATGTCGAGCTCGTAGGCGAGCCGCTCGCGATAGGGGAGCGCCGCGGCCTCGCGCGCCGCCTCGTCCATTCCCTCGGTCCAGACCGCCTGCGCGAGGCGCGCGGCGAGGCCGCGCACGGCGAGGTCGCGGAACGTCCCCTCCACCCCGGCCTGCCGCGCCTTTGGCGGCGTTGGCAGGGTCGGCTTCTTCACCGGCTCGAGCATGAAGCCGCAGCGACGCGCGACGACCAGCGTGTTGTCGCAGGCCTCCGGGATGTCGGCGAAGAGCGCGCGCATCTCGCCCGCCGACTTGAAGCGGTGGTCCTGGGTCAGGCGCCGGCGCTCGTCCTGCGCGACATAGGCGCCCTCGGCGATGCATAGCAGCGCGTCATGCGCCTCGTGGACGTCGGCGCCCGCGAAGAAGCAGTCGTTGGTCGCCACGAGCGGGAGGCCGTGCGCGTAGGCGAGGTCGACCAGCGCCTCCTCGATGCGCTCCTCCTCGGGCAGGCCGTGGCGCTGGAGCTCGACGTAGAGCCGGCCCTCGAAGGCCTTCGCCAGCTGCAGGAGCGTGGCCTCGGCGACCGGCGCGCGCCCATCGAGGAGCGCGCGCGCCACCGGTCCCTTCGGTCCGCCCGTCAGCGCGACCAGCCCCGCCGAGAGTTCGCAGGCCCGCGCGAGGGACACCTGTGGCGTCTCGCCGGGTGGCGTTTCGAGATAGGCCTCGCTCACGAGGCGGATCAGGTTCGCGTAGCCCTCCGGCCGCTGGACCAGGAGCACGAGTTGCGAGGGCTCCGGCGCGCGCAGGTGGCGCATGCCGTCGGCCTCGTGGCGGATCGCGACCTGGCAGCCGAGGATCGGCTGGACGCCGGCCTCGGCGGCCGCGGCGCAGAACTCGAGCGCGCCGAACACGTTGCCGGTGTCGACCATGGCGACGGCCGGCATCTTCTCGGCCTTGCACAAGCCGACCAGTTCCTTGACCTTGATCGCGCCCTCGGAGAGCGAGTAGGCCGAGTGGACCCGGAGATGGACGAAATCCGCGTGGGGCATGGGGTCCATAACGACGGGAGTCGGCGCGCGGGTCAACCCGCGCGCGGGCGCCACGCAGCGAAGGACGGGGAGGAAGTGCGATGATCGAGAACGTGCTTGGAAGCCTGGCGAGCGGACTGCCCAGGCTCGTCGCCCATTTCCTCGCCGCCGCGGCCATCTACGCGGCCGGCATGGCGGCGTACCTGCGCCTGACGCCCTACCACGAGCTCGACCTCGTGCGATCGGGCAACGTCGCCGCGTCGATCACGCTGGCCGGCGCGATCGTCGGCCTCGCCATCCCGATCGGGATGACGCTCGCGACGTCGGTGAACGTCGCCGACATCCTCGTCTGGGGCGCCGTGTCGGCGATCCTGCAGGCAGCGGCGTTCGGCGCGGCCAGCCTCGCGCTGCGCGGCCTGCCCGCCGCGGTCGAGCGCGGCGACGTCGCCTCCGCCTGCGTCGCGGCGTCGACCCAGCTCGCAGTCGGCATCGTCAACGCCGGCGCCATGGCCGGCTGAGCGCGACGGCCCCGGAGGGCGGGCATGGGCGGGCTCGACCGCGTCGCGCTGCTGCTGCTGCTCGTGGCGATCGCGTGGCATGTCCTCGGCGGCGACGACGCGCCGCCCGAGCAGCCGCGCCGGCCCCATCTCGAGGCGCCGCCCCCCGCGGCCCAGCCGCGCCCCGCGCCCCTGCCCGCCCCGCCGCCGGCCGCCACGGAGCGCGCGCGCCCCCTGCCGCCGCCATCGGCCGACGATCCCGTCTTCCATGTCCGCATCGACAGGCGCCGCGGTCCCTCGATCGGGACCGCCTTCTCGATCGATCCCGCCGGGCTCTGGCTCACGGCACGCCACGTGGTCCATGAATGCGAGCGCATCGGCCTGCGCCGGGACCGCAGCCAGGTCCGCGCGACGGTGGCCTGGGTCCACCCGCGCGCCGACCTCGCTCTCCTGCGCACGCAGGGGGGCACGCCGCCGCTGGCCCTTGCGCCGGCACCGCTCGCGCTCGGGCAGGACGGCTATGCCATCGGCTTCCCGCAGGGCCGGCCAGGCGCCGTCCACGGCCGCGTGCTGGGCCGCTCCCAGATGCAGGCCGAGGGCCGCTTCGCCGGCCGCGCGCCGACGATCGCCTGGGCCGAGCGCGGCAGGGAGCCGGATTTCTCCGGCTCGATCGGAGGGATCAGCGGCGGGCCCGTGCTCGACGCGCGCGGCCACGTCGTCGGCGTGATCGTGGCGGAGACCCCGCGGCGCGGACGGTTCGAGACGATAGCGCCCGAGGTCCTCGCCGCGGGGGCCAGCAGGCCGCTGCCGGTCGGCGATCCCTCCGCGCGGGAGGTCGACCTCTCGCCGCGCACGCTGCCCGGCGTCGCCGACACGCTGCGCGATCGCCTGCGCGTCGCGCAGGCGGTCTGCATCGCCGGATGACGCTCAGCGCGCGACCACCCGCGGCGCGCCGGTGGTCGTGAGGAAGACGCTGTAGAGCGAGGTCGTGCCGCAGATGAACAGGCGGTTTCGCCGCGGCCCCCCGAACTCGACGTTCGCGACGAGCTCCGGCACCAGGATCTTCCCGATCAGCGTGCCGTCGGGCAGGTAGCAATGCACGCCCTCGCCGGTGCTGGTCCAGATCCGCCCCTCGGCGTCGGCGCGGAACCCGTCGAAGAGCCCGGCGCCGCATTCCGCGAAGACGCGCGAGGCGCCGAGCGAGCGCCCGTCGGCGCGGACCTCGAGCCGCCTGATATGGCGCGGGCCGCCCTCGACGTGGCTGCCGCCCGTGTCGGCGACGTAGAGAACCTTCTCGTCCGGCGAGAAGGCGATGCCGTTGGGCTTCACGAAGTCGGTGGCCACCGCGTCGACGGCGCCGCTCGACGGATCGATGCGGTAGACGTTGCAGCCGCCGACCTCGCCCTCGGCCTTCTCGCCCTCGTAGTCGGACATGATCCCGTAGTCGGGATCGGTGAACCAGACCGAGCCGTCGGACTTCACGACCACGTCGTTGGGCGAGTTGAAGCGGCGGCCCTGCCAGCGGTCGGCGAGCACGGTGACGCTGCCGTCCAGCTCGGTGCGCGTGACGCGGCGCCCGCGATGCTCGCAGCTCACCAGCCGGCCAAGCGCGTCGACGGTGTTGCCATTCGAGTTGAAGGCGGGCGCGCGGAACACCGAGACCGAACCGTCGGTCTCGTCGAAGCGCATCATCCTGTCGTTGGGGATGTCCGAGAAGACGAGGTAGCGGCCCGCCGCGAACCAGGCCGGGCCCTCGGCCCAGCGCGCGCCGGTCCACGGGCGCTCGACGCGCACATGGCCGGCGAAGCACGCCTCGAAGCGCCGGTCGAGCGTGACGAAACCCGTGCCTTCCACTTCGCCGTAGAACATCGTCCCCTCCTCGCGCCACGCCATGCGGCGGCGCGGCCATGCGCCATCCTATCCGCTCGCGGCCCCGCTTCCACGCCCCGCGCCGGGCTCGTCGGCGCCGAGGCGCAGGACCTCGACCTCGAAGCCGAAGCGGCTGTCGGCCGGCTCGAGCGTGCCGCTCACGGGCGCGGCGCGGCGCGGCGACGGCGCGGCCGCCAGCGGCACGTGCCCCTCGGCCGCGAGCAGCCCCGAGGTCGGGTCGAGGCCGACCCAGCCAGCCCCCGGCAGGTAGGCCTCGCACCAGGCATGCAGCGCCGCGCCATCCTTCGCGACGCCCGCGCTGCCGGCCGGCTGCACGAGGTAGCCGGAGACGAAGCGCGCGGCGAAGCCGAGGCGGCGCAGCACCTGGACGAGCAGCCAGGACGTGTCGCGGCACGACCCCTCGCCGCGCGCGAGCGTCTCCTCCGGCGACCGGATCCCCGGCTCGAGGCGCTCGAGGTAGCGGATCTCGCCGGCAAGCCGCCGGTTCAGCGCGACGAGGATGTCGGTCGTCGGCGCATGGCGCCTGTCGATCGAGGCCATGAATGCGTCGAGCCGCGCGCCGCCGGCGTCGAGCTCCCTGCAGGGCGCGAGCTCGCGCTCGAGCTCGCCATCGGGCGCCGCGCCGAAGGGGAACGCCTCCGCCCAGGGCTCGAGCAGGAAGTCGAAGGGATCGAGCGGCGACAGCTCGACGACGAGGGAGGCCTCGATCTCGAGGCGGTCCGTGCGCTCCTCGAAGACGACGCGCGCGACGCGGTTGGCCTGCGGGTCGCGGTGCCAGCGCAGTGCATGCCGCGCGGGGCCGAGCGCGAGCGCGAAGGACGACACCGGCATCGGGGCGTGCGGGGCGGGATGGAGGCGCAGGACATGGGGCCCCAGCGCGACGGGACGCGCGTAGCGATACCAGGTGCGATGCCGGAGCGCGAAGCGGATGCCCAAGAGATCGCCTCCCCGCCCCGGCGCTGGACGCAATTCAGCCCGGGCGCTTGAACTGCTTGGCCAGTTGCAGGCCCTGGCGCTGGTAGTTCGATCCGGACCCGGCGCCGTAGAGCCGCGCCGGCAGCGCGGTGAGGCGCTCGTAGCGCAGCCAGCCCACGGTCTGCCCGTGCTCGAGCAGGAAGGGCACCTCGTGCGAGCGCACCTCGAGCACGGCGCGGCTGCCCTGCCCCTCCCCGCCATGGCCGAAGCCCGGGTCGAAGAAGCCCGCGTAGTGGACGCGGAACTCGCCGACCATCGTGTCGTAGGCGACCATCTCCGCGGCATGGTCCGGCGGGATGGTCACGGCCTCGCGCGTGACGAGGATGTAGAAGTCGTCCGGGTCGAGGATGAGCCGCCGCGTGCGCGTGTGGATCGGCTCCCAGAAGTCGAGGATCTCGTAGTGGCCGCGACGGTCGAGGTCGATGACGTCCGCGTGCTTCTTCGCGCGGTAGCCGACGAGCCCGGTGGCCACGTCGCCGTCGAGGTCGACCGTCACGCCCACGAGGCCCTCGCGGAAGACGGGCTCGCCCTCGACGCCGCTGACGAGGCGCACGCGCTTGTGCAGGTCCCGCAGCTTGGTCCCCGTGGCGATGTCCGAGCCGCGCTGGAAGCGGATCTGGGACAGCCGCGCGCCAGGCCGCACCAGGACGCTGAAGGTGCGTGGCGCGACCTCGAGGAAGAGCGGGCCGTGGTAGCCGCTCTCCACCTTGTCGAAGGAGACGGCGCGGTCGGTGATCACGCGCGTGAAGATGTCGAGCCGGCCGGTCGAGGACTTCGGGTTCGTGAGCGCGGAGATCCCGGACTGCAGCTGCACGCGCTCCATCAGCGGGACGATGTAGACGCAGCCGCGCTCGAGCACCGCGCCCTCCGAGAGGTCGATGCGGTGCATGGTGAAGGACCCGAGCTTGTCCATCACCGTCGCGTCGCCGGGCAGGAAGCTCGCGCGCACGCGATAGGCCCAGCGCCCGAGCCGCAGGTCGAGGCTCGCCGGCTGGACCTGGTCGTCGAGGATCGGCTCCTCGGCCAGGACCTGGTTGGTCGCCATGAGCTCGCGCAGCGCGGTGTCGGCGAACACCCCGGTGCCCCGCGTGGAGGGAGACTGCACGGTCGCGGGTACCTCGTTGAACAATGTGCGGTAGGTGCTCGGGTCTGCCATGTCGGCTTCCTGCGCGGCTGGGTGCGAGGCTACACGGCGAAGCGTCAGCCGGGAACCAGGACGCCGTCCTGGAGCCTGACGATGCGGTCCATCCGCGCGGCGAGCTCGGGATTGTGCGTCGCCATCAGTACCGCGAGGCCGGTCTCCCGCACGAGCCGCACGAGCTCCTCGTAGACGCCGGACGCCGTGCCGGGATCGAGGTTGCCCGTCGGTTCGTCGGCAAGGAGCACGCGCGGCGCGTTGGCGATGGCGCGCACGATGGCGACGCGCTGCTGCTCGCCGCCGGACAGGCGCCCGGGACGGTGGCTGGCGCGCGCGGAGAGCCCGACGCGCTCGAGCAGCTCCGCGGCGCGCCGCGCGGCCTCGCGGCGCGGCCGGCCGGCGATCATCTGCGGCACGATCACGTTCTCGAGCGCCGAGAACTCGGGAAGCAGGTGGTGGAACTGGTAGACGAAGCCCAGCGCCCGGCGGCGCAGCAGCGTGCGATCGCGGTCCCCGAGCCGGCCGCCATCCTGCCCGTCGACGAGCACCCGCCCCCCGTCCGGCGCCTCGAGCAGCCCCGCGACATGCAGCAGCGTCGACTTGCCGGCGCCCGAGGGGCCGACCAGCGCGACCGCCTCCCCCGGCATCAGGCGCAGCGACGCGCCGCGCAGGATCTCGAGCGCGCCGCCCGCCTGGCGGTAGCGCCGCACGACGGCGTCGAGCTCGAGCGCGGGCTCACTCATGGCGCAGCGCCTCGACCGGGTCGAGCCGCGCGGCGCGCCAGGACGGGTAGACGGTCGCGAGGAAGCTCAGCGCCAGCGCCATCGCCACGACATAGGCGACCTCGACCGGGTCCATCTTCGCGGGCATGCGCGAGAGGAAGTAGATCTCCGCCGGGAAGAGCTGCCATCCCATCATCGATTGCAGCCACTGGCGGATCGTCTCGATGTTCGCGCAGAAGGCGACGCCGAGCGCGAAGCCCGCCGCGGTGCCGATCACGCCGACCGACGCACCAGCCATCAGGAAGATCCGCATCACCGAGCCGCGCGCCGCGCCCATGGTGCGGAGGATCGCGATGTCCCGCGACTTGTCCTTCACCAGCATGATCAGCGACGAGATGATGTTGAAGGCGGCGACGAGGATGATCAGCGTCAGGATCAGGAACATCACGTTGCGCTCGACCTGCAGCGCGCCGAAGAAGCTGGCGTTGGCCTGCTGCCAGTCGAAGACGCGCACGCCCGGACCCGCCGCGTCGGCGATCGCGCGCCTCGCCGGCGCGATGCGGTCCGGGTCCGCGACGATGACCTCGACGCCGCTGACGCCCGCGCCGAGACGGAAGAAGACCTGCGCCGCCTGCAGCGGCATGTAGACGTAGCCGGAATCGTACTCGAACATCCCGACCTCGAAGATCGCGGCGACGCGATAGGCGCGCATGCGCGGCGTCGTGCCGAAGGCGGTGACGTTGCCCTGCGGCGAGATCAGCGTGATCTGGTCGCCGACGCCGACGCGGAACTTCTGCGCCATCCGGCTGCCGATGGCGACGCCGTCGCCCTCGTCGAATCCTCCCCAGGAGCCGCGCACGACGTTGCCGGAGACGAGCGGCCGGGCGGCGAGGTCCGCCGCGCGCATCCCGCGCACCATCGCGCCCGACGCGACGCCGTTCGCGGTGGCGAGGACCTGGCCCTCGACCAGCGGCGAGGCGGAGACGACGCCGCGCGCGCCGCGCACGCGCATCGCGACGGCCTCGTAGTCGGTGAAGCCCCCCTCGAGGCTGTAGAGCGTCACGTGCCCGTTCAGCCCGACGATGCGGCCGAGCAGCTCGGCGCGGAAGCCGTTCATCACCGCCATGACGATGATGAGCGTCGCCACGCCGAGCGCGATGCCGAGCAGCGAGAACCAGGCGATGACCGAGATGAAGCCCTCCTGCCGCCTGGCGCGCAGGTAGCGGAACGCCATCATGCGCTCGAACGCGCCGAAGGCGGCCATCAGCGCGCGCCCGCGGCTGGGCGGCGCGGCGTCATCGCGGCGAGGTCAGCTTGGCGAGCGCGGCGTCAAGCGACAGCTCTTCCTTCGCGCCGCTGCGGCGATCCTTGACCTCCACCGTGCCGGCCTTCGCGCCGCGCGGGCCGACCACGAGCTGCCATGGCAGCCCGATCAGGTCCATGTTCGCGAACTTCGCGCCCGCGCTCTCCGCGCGGTCGTCGTAGAGCGGGTCGAGGCCCGCGGCGCGCAGCCGCGCGTAGAGGTCGCCTGCCATCGCGTCGCAGGCCGCGTCGCCGACGCGCAGGTTGATGACGCCCGCGCCGAAGGGCGCCACCGCCGCCGGCCAGACGATGCCGGCTTCGTCGTGGCTCGCCTCGATCAGCGCGCCGACGAGGCGCGAGACGCCGATGCCATAGGAGCCCATCTCCGGCACGATCTTCTCGCCGTTCGGCCCCTGCACGGAAAGGCCCATCGCGGCGGAATACTTGGTCCCGAAGTAGAAGATGTGCCCGACCTCGATGCCCCGCGCGCCGACGAGGCGATCGCCCAGGCTCGCGGCGACGGCGGGATCGTGCTTCTCGTCGGTCGCCGCGTAGAAGCCGGTGAAGCGGTCGACGGCGCCCTGAAGGCCGGCCACGTCGTCGTAGTCGACCGGAAGGTCGAGCAGGTTCTGGTCGAGGAAGTCCCGGTCGACGAAGACCGCGCTCTCCCCGGTCTCGGCGAGGATGATGAACTCGTGGCTGAGGTCGCCGCCGATCGGGCCCGTGTCGGCGCGCATCGGGATCGCCTTCAGCCCCATGCGCGCGAAGGTGCGCAGGTAGGCGATGAACATCTTGTTGTAGGAGTGCCGCGCGCTGGCCGGGTCCGCGTCGAAGGAATAGGCGTCCTTCATCAGGAACTCGCGGCCCCGCATCACGCCGAAGCGCGGCCGCACCTCGTCCCGGAACTTCCACTGGATGTGGTAGAGGTTCCTGGGCAGGTCGCGATAGGAGCGGAACGACGCGCGCGCGATCTCCGTCACCATCTCCTCGTTGGTCGGTCCGTAGAGCATCTCGCGCTCGTGCCGGTCCGTGATGCGCAGCATCTCCTTGCCGTAGTCCTCGTAGCGGCCGGATTCGCGCCAGAGCTCGGCCGGCTGGATCGTCGGCATCAGGATCTCCTGCGCCCCCGACCTGTCCTGCTCCTCGCGCACGATCTGCGCGATCTTCGTCAGCACGCGATGGCCAAGCGGCAGCCAGGAATAGATCCCCGCCGCCTGCTGGCGGACCATGCCCGCGCGCAGCATGAGCCGGTGCGAGACGATCTGCGCCTCGGTCGGCGTTTCCCTGAGCGTGGGCAGGAAGAACTGGCTGAGGCGCAAGGGCTCGCTCCTGGTGTCTGGCGGCGTCTGTCTAGGGAGCCGGCAATCTAGGCAAAGCCCCCGGCGGTGGCAATTTCGCGGCCGCGTCGCGGCGTCAGCGTGGCGTTGCGCGGCGGCAGGCCGCGGCGAGCGCGGCGCCATCGCCCTGCCCGACCGGCTGGCCGTTGAACATGACCTTCCCGTCGGGGCCGAGCGTCACGCGCCCGACGCCCATCTGGGGCATCGACAGCCGCGAGCCCGCCGGCAGGTAGGGAGCGAGGTCCACGTTCAGGTCGAACGACAGCGTCGGGGGCAGGAACCGAGGCGCGGGATCCAGGTCGGCTCCAACGACAGGCCTGCCCCTGACATCGACGCCTGGCGTGTAGGCGACGCCAGGTGCGGGCTGGTGCACCGCCAGCGCGCGGCAGGCGGCACCATCGACCACGATGGTCTGCGCGTGCGTCGGCATGCACGGCGCAAGCGCCGCCACGGCCAGCAGGAACGGGGTTGATATCCTCATGCGTGCCATCGGGAAACCCGCGGGACGCGGGCGGCACGAGGCCACCTGCGTCCCGCGGGGCGACCCGTCCTCAGTTCGGGATCTTCTCGTCGATCCCCTTCACGTAGAAGTTCATGCTGGCGATCTGCTCGTCGGAGAGATGGCCCGCGCCCTTGCACTCGACCGTCGTGCCGTCCTGGCGCACGAGCGGGCACTTGAAGGGATGCAGGGTCTTGCCCTTGATCGCCGCCTCGGTGGCCTCGGCCATCTTCTTCACGTCCTCGGGCATGTTCGTGTAGGGCGCCATCTTGACCTTGCCCTTGTCGAGGCCGTCCCAGACCGCGCCCGTCGCCCACTTGCCCTCGAGGGCGAGGCCGACGCGCTCCACGTAGTACGGCGCCCAGTCGTCGATGATCGAGGTCAGCTGCGCCTTCGGGCCGAACTTGATCATGTCGGAGGCCTGGCCGAACGCGAAGACGCCGCGCTCCTGCGCCACCTGCATCGCCGCTGCGCTGTCGGTGTGCTGCGAGATGATGTCCGCGCCCTGGCTGATCAGGGTCTTCGCCGCGTCGGCTTCCTTGCCCGGGTCGTACCAGGAGTTCACCCACACGACCTTGATCTTCATGTCGGGGCGAACGGACTGCGCGCCGAGCATGAAGGAGTTGATGCCCGCGACGACCTCGGGGATCGGGAAGGAGCCGATGTAGCCGATCGTGCCGCTCTTCGACATCTTCGCCGCGATCTGGCCGATGATGTAGCGCCCCTCGTAGAAGCGCGCGTCGTAGGTCGCGACGTTGGGCGCGCGCTTGAAGCCCGTGGCGTGCTCGAACCACACGTTCGGGAAGCGCTGCGCGACCTTGATCGTCGGCTCCATGTAGCCGAACGAGGTCGTGAAGATGAGCTTGTGGCCCGAGCGGGCGAGCTGCTCGATCACGCGCTCGGCGTCGGGGCCCTCGGAGACCTTCTCGACGAAGGTGGTCTCCACGCGGTCGCCATACTTCGCGACCACGGCCTTGCGGCCCTCGTCGTGCTGGTAGGACCAGCCGAAGTCGCCCACCGGGCCGACATAGACGAAGCCGACCTTGAGCTTCTGCTGCGCGGTCGCCGCGCCGGCGCCGATGGCGAGCGCACCGACGGCTGCCGCCGCGAGCGCGATGAAGTTACGTCGCATCCTGTTCATCCTCCTTCTGGGTGCTTTGGGGGGGTCAACGGTCCGGCGAGAAGGGCGTCCCGAGCATGGCCGGCTCGGAGGCGCGCCTTCCGCGCGAACGGGATATCAGGACCAATACCACGATGGTCGCGGCATAGGGCAGCGCCGACCAGAACTGCCCGGGCAGGACCAGGAAGTCCGGCAGCGCCCCGCGCATGGCCTGGAGGTGGAGCTGGCCTATCGACATGGCCCCGAAGAGATAGGCCCCGAACAGCAGCCGCCAGGGCCGCCACGAGGCGAAGACGACGAGCGCCAGCGCGATCCAGCCGCGCCCGGCGGTCATCCCGGTCACCCAGAACGGGGTGTAGACGAGCGCGACATAGGCCCCGGCCAGTCCCGCGCAGGCGCCGCCGAACATGAGCGCCGCGAAGCGGACGAGGCGCACGTCGTGGCCCAGCGCATGGGCGGAGGCGTGGTTGTCGCCCACCGCGCGAAGGACGAGCCCGGCGCGGGTGCGCGACAGGAACCACCAGGTGCCGGCAACCAGCGCGAAGGACGCGTAGACGAAGGGATCGAGGCCGAAGACGAGCTTGCCCACGACCGGCAGCGAGCCGAGCCACGGGATGTCGACCGGGCCCACCGGGTCGATCCTCTGCCCGACCATGCCCTGCCCCACGAGCCCGGAGAGGCCGAGCCCGAGGATGGTCAGGGCGAGGCCGCAGGCCACCTGGTTGGCGACGAGCCCGAGCACGAGCAAGCCGAAGATGGCGGCCATGGCCATGCCCGCGAGCATCGCCACCCCGACCCCGGCGGCATGCGAGCCGGTGGCGAGCGTCGCCGCGAAGCCGCAGGCGGCGCCCATGATCATCATGCCCTCGACGCCGAGGTTCAGGACGCCGGAGCGCTCGACCACGAGTTCGCCGACCGCCGCCAGCAGCAGCGGCGTCGAGGCCGTCACGACGGTCAGCAGGATGGCGGTCGCGAGGTCCATGGCCCCCTCACGCCGGCCCGCGCCGCGCGAGGCGCAGGCGGTGGAGGACGAGCAGGTCGCAGGCCAGCACGAAGAACAGCAGCAGCCCCTGGATCACGCGCGTCGCGTCGAGCGGGATCTTCATCATGATCTGGGCGTTCTCCCCGCCCAGGTAGGACAGCGCCAGCAGCAGCCCCGCGCAGAGGATCCCGAACGGGTGCAGGCGCCCGAGGAAGGCGACGATGATCGCCGCGAAGCCGTAGCCCGGCGAGATCGAGGGACGCAGCTGGCCCATCGTCCCCACCACCTCGAGCGCCCCGGCGATGCCGGCGAGCGCGCCCGAGAGCGCGAAGACGAGCAGCGTCGCGCGCGCCGGAGAGAAGCCGGCGAAGGCCGCCGCGCGCGGCGCCTGCCCGATCACGCGGATCTCGAAGCCCTTCATCGTGCGCCCCAGGACGAACGCCGCCGCGCAGCAGGCGAGCACGGCGAGCGCGGCGCCGACGTGGATCCGGCTGCCCTCGACCAGGATGGGCACCGCCACGTCGAAGGCCACGGATTGCGGGAAGTTCATGGCGCGCGGGTCGCGCCACGGCCCGCGCACGAGCCAGTCCAGCAGCAGCTCGGCGACATAGACCAGCATCAGGCTGGTCAGGATCTCGTTGGTGGAGAAGCGTATGCGCAGCAGCGCCGGGATCAACGCGAGCGCCGCGCCTCCCAGCGCGCCCATCGCGATCACCGCGGGAAGGCCGAGCGCCGAGCCGGTCTGGTGCAGGGCGAGCGCCGCGCCGCCGCCGAAGATGCCACCCATGACGTACTGGCCTTCGGCGCCGATGTTCCAGTTGTTGGAGAGGTAGCAGAAGGACAGGCCCGTCGCGATCAGCACCAGCGGCGTCGCCTTGACGACCAGTTCCTGCAGCGACCAGGGATCGACCAGCGGCGCCACGAAATAGGCATGCATCGCCGGCAGCGGATCCTTGCCCAGCGCCGCGAAGATGGCGGCGCTGGACGCGAGCGTGAGCGCGATCGCGACCAGCGGCGACAGGAACGTCATCGCCAGGGACGGCTCGGCGCGCTTCTCGAGGACGATCCACGCCATCTCAGGCCTCCACCCCCGCCTGCGCGCCGCCCATCAGCAGGCCGAGCCGCTCCGCCGTCATGCGGCCCGCCGGGATGGGCGCCGAGAGCCGGCCGTCGTGGATCACCGCGATGCGGTCGGCGATCGCGAAGATCTCGTCGAGGTCCTGGCTGATGACGAGCACCGCGGCGCCACGGCGCGCCAGCGCGACCAGCGCGCGGCGGATCGTGGCGGCGGCACCGGCGTCGACGCCCCAGGTCGGCTGCGACACGACGAGCAGCGCCGGGTCGCGCAGGATCTCGCGCCCGACGACGAATTTCTGCAGGTTGCCGCCCGAGAGCGACGCAGCCTCGGGATCGCGCCTTCCCTTGCGCACGTCGAAGGCCTCGCTGACGCGGTCCACGTGGTCGAGCGCGCCGCGCCGGTCGACGATCCACGCGCCGGCGCGCTCGTCGAGGGCGTGGCCCGTGAGGATCGCGTTCTCCGACAGGCGCAGCCGCGCCGCGGCGGCATGGCCGATGCGCTCCTCGGGCACGAAGGCGGCGCCGAGGCGGCGGCGCGCGTTGATGCCCATCAGCCCGACCTCGCGCCCCGACAGCACGACGGCGCCCGCGGCACCCGCGCGGGTCTCTCCCGAGATCGCGGAGAAGAGCTCCGACTGGCCATTACCGGCGACGCCCGCTATCGCGACCACCTCGCCCGCGCGCACGACGAGGTCGAGCGAGGACAGGGCGATGGCATGCTCGCTGGGCGCGGGCAGATCGAGGCCGCGGAGCTCCAGCCTTGGCTCGCCCCCGGCAGGCGGCGCCTCGTCGCGGCGCAGCGCGTCCGCGTCGGCGCCGATCATCATCCGGGCCAGGCTCGCGGGAGTCTCGGCGCGCGGGTCGCAGGTCGCCACGAGCCGCCCATGGCGCAGGATGGTGGCACGCGCGCAGATGCGGCGGACCTCGTCGAGCCTGTGCGTGATGTGCAGGATGGCCCTGCCCTCGGCGGCCAGGCGCCCGAGCGTCGCGAAGAGCTGCTCGGCCTCCTGCGGCGTCAGGACGGCAGTGGGCTCGTCCAGGATCAGCAGGCGCGGGTCCTGCAGGAGGCAACGGACGATCTCGATCCGCTGGCGCTCGCCGACCGACAATTCATGCACCGGGCGGTCCGGCTCCAGCCTCAGGCCGTATTGCCGCGAGACTTCCGCGAGCCGTCCCGAGAGGCCCTCTGCAGCGGCGCGCGGCAGCGCGAGGGCCACGTTCTCGGCGACGGTCAGGCTCTCGAAGAGCGAGAAATGCTGGAACACCATGCCGATGCCGAGGTCACGCGCGGCCGACGGCCCGGCGATCGCGACGCGGCGTCCCATCCACTCGACGTGGCCGGAATCGGGCTGGAGCAGCCCGTAGAGCATCTTCACGAGCGTGGACTTGCCGGCGCCATTCTCGCCGAGCAGCGCGTGGATCTCGCCAGGCGCGACATCGAGGTCGATCCGGTCGTTGGCGACCACCTGGCCGAAGCGCTTCGACAGGCCATGGGCCCGGATGACCGGGACGCCGTGCGGGATGGCGACGCCGATGCCGGCCGCCGAATCGGGGAGCGCCTCGCTCATGGAACGTGCCGTATAGACCGGAACGGGCGCCCGGGTCGCGGGGACGGTGGATAACCCGGGCCAGCCGGCCGTCGCCCAGTTCAAACTGGACTCCCGCGAGGCAGCCTGCCTATCCTCGCGGCCTTAACTGCGCGCCCAAGAGGCAATAACGCAGGCCCAGGTCTAGGGAAGCACACGCCACGGGGAGCCCGGCATTCCGCAAGGAAGGCCGGGCTTCATTCCTTCCGGGCATGCCCCTCGCCGCCGCTCAGCTCGCCGCCATGTCGCGGAAGCTGACCAGTTCCGCGCGCACGGCGAGTTCGAGCGCGAGCCAGAGCGCGGCGCTGATCGCCGTCGTCACGACCATCTTGATGCCGAGCCTCGGGCGCTCGGGCGCGCTTGGCGCGTGGCCCTTCTCGATGCGCGCGGGCGGGCGCGCGCCAAAGGGCAGCACCGCGAAGATCACCACCCACCACATGGTGATGTAGATGGCGATCCCGGTCGCCCAGCCCATCGACGGCGTCATGCCTGCTCCAGTTCCACGAGCGTGCCGCAGAAATCGCGGGGGTGAAGGAAGAGCACCGGCTTGCCATGCGCGCCGATCCGCGGCTCGCCGTCGCCCAGGACGCGCGCGCCCGCGGCCCTGAGCCGGTCGCGCGCGGCGAGGATGTCCTCCACCTCGTAGCAGACATGGTGCATGCCACCGGAGGCGTGCTCGGCGAGGAACTTCGCGATCGGCGAAGCCGCGCCGAGCGGGTGCAGCAGCTCGATCTTCGTGTTGTCGAGCTCGACGAAGACGGTCGTCACGCCATGCTCGGGCAGGTCGACGGGGTCCGAGACGCGCGCGCCCAGCGTCTCGCGGTAGACGCGCGAGGCGGCCGCGAGGTCGGGCACGACGATGGCGACGTGGTTGAGGCGTCCGAGCATGGGGCTTGTCCCGGGATGTTGCGGCGTCGCCGCGGAAGATAGTGCGCCGCTCACACGCGGACGAGATGCACCCGCACCTCGGGACGCTTGCCGAGCACGTCGCGCGCGCGCCGCCTGATGGCGCGCCGCACCGCCTCTTCCAGCGCCGCGTCGTCCGCGCCGCGCCCTGCCTTGCGCAGGGCGTCCGCGGCGGCATCGCGCAGGTCGTCGAGCGCCGCCTCGTCCTCCTCGGCGAGGCCAGGGGCGGAGAGCCTCGGCTCGCCCACCGGCCGCCCCTTGCGGTCGACGACGACCGTCGCCATGACCGCGCCGTTCCAAAGCATGCGGCCGCGCGCGCGGATCACGTCGCCGTCCATCGGCACCAGGCGGTCGCCCTCGACGGCGAGGCGGCCCGAATGGACCTCGCCCACCTTCTCGGGCGCGCCGTCGCGCGCGATGCGGATGACGTCGCCGTTCGACGGCACGAGCGCGTGCTGGACCTGGCAGTCCCGTGCGAGCAGGGCATGCGCCTGCATGTGCTGGGCCTCGCCATGCACCGGGATCGCGGCGCGCGGGCGCACCCACTGGTACATGCGCGCGAGCTCGCCGCGGCAGGGATGCCCGGAGACGTGGATCGGCCCGCCGAGGTCGCCAGGCGCGTTCTCGTCGTCGACGATCGAGACGCCCAGCGACGCGAGCTGGTTCTTGAGCCGCAGCACCGGCCGCTCGTTGCCGGGGATGGTGCGCGAGGAGAAGACGCAGGTGTCGCCGCGCTCGAGCACGACATGCGGGTGCTCGTCCGAGGCGATGCGCGAGAGCGCGGCGCGCGGCTCGCCCTGGCTGCCGGTGCAGACGAGCACGAGGCGGTCGGCCGGCACGTAGCCCGCCTCGTCCTCGCGCAGGAAGTTGATCGACGCGTCGATGTAGCCGTTCTCCCGCGCGGATTCGTGCATGCGCCAGAGCGAGCGCCCGACCAGCGCGACGTCGCGGCCGGCCGCGCGCGCGGCGAGCGCGATGGTCTCGAGCCGCGCGATGTTGGAGGCGAAGCAGGCCACGGCGATCCTCGCGCCCTGCCGCGCGAAGAGCGCGCCCAGCGCCCGGCGCACGTCGGCCTCCGAGCCCGCTTCCCCCTCGCGCATCGCGTTGGTGGAATCACCGACCAGCGCGACCACGCCCTCGGCGCCCAGCGCCGCCAGGCGGGCCGTCTCCATCCCCCCGCCGACCAGCGGCTCGGGGTCGATCTTCCAGTCGCCGGTATGGAGCAGCGTCCCGGCCGCGGTGCGGATGGCGAGCGCCATCGGCTCCGGGATCGAATGCGTGAGATGCACCATCTCGACGTCGAAGGCGCCCACGCGGAAACGCGCGTCGAGCGGCACGACCGTGAGGCCGATGTCCTCGCGGAACTCCGATTCCGAGAGCTTGCGGCGCAGGACCGAGGCGGCGAAGGGCGTCGCCCAGACCGGGCAGCGCAGCCGCCGCCAGAGATACTGCACTGCGCCGAGGTGGTCCTCGTGCGCGTGCGTGAGCACGAGCCCCGCCAGCCTGTCGCGATGCTCCTCGATGAAGGCCGTGTCGGGCGCGATCACCTCGGCTCCGGACTGGGACTCCCCGCCGAAGGTCACGCCGCAATCGACCATCAGCCAGCTGCCGCGATGGCCGTAGAGGTTGAGGTTCATGCCGATCTCGCCCGACCCGCCGAGCGGGACGAAGAAGACCTCCTCCGACCTCCGGTCGAGGAAACGCGCGTGCCAGTCCACCTGCGCTCCCGATCCCTCGCGTCTCAGCCGCGGTTGCGGCGATGTATGTCGACCAGCCCGAGAAGCGTCAGGTCCTGGTCGACATGGTGGATGGCGGAGGTGCCGTCCGCGATCAGCGGCACGAGGCCGCCCGTGCCGATCACCGTGTGCGGCAGGCCGGTCTCGTCCTCGATGCGGCGCAGCGTCCCCTCGATGAGGCCGATATAGCCCCAGTAGATGCCGGACTGCATGGCCTCGACGGTGGTGCGCCCGATGGCGCGGCGCGGGCGGCGGATCTCGACGCGCGGCAGCTTGGCGGCGCGGTTGTAGAGCGCCTCGAAGCTCAGCGATATGCCGGGGGAGATGACGCCCCCGCAGTAGTTTCCGTCGGCGTCGATGACGTCGAAGGTCGTCGCGGTGCCGAGGTCGATCACGACGGCGGGCGTGGCGTAGCGGTTGCGCGCGGCGACGGCGTTCGCGATGCGGTCGGCCCCGGCCTCCTCGGGCCGGTCGATGAGGATGCGTATGCCGGGGTCGCAGCCGGGCTCGCCGACCACCAGCGGGTCGCCGCCGAAATAGGTCCGGCAGAGGCTCTTCAGGGGGAATGCCGTCTGCGGCACCACGTTGGCGAGGACGACGCCGTCGATGTCCTCGCGCCGCAGGCCCGCCAGCGCCATCAGCCCGGTCAGCCAGAACGCGTACTCGTCGGCCGTGCGGCTGGCGTTGGTGGAGATCTGCCAGGCGCCGCGCTTGGCGTCGCCATCGAAGACGCCGAACTTGGTCGTCGTGTTGTTGGCGTTGATGACCAGCAGCATGGACGCAAGCCTATCACGCGGACGGCGCGAAGAACACGTCGCCCGCCGAGACGCGGCGGGGCCCGTCGGGCGTCTCGAGGAGCATCTCGCCTCCCTCCGCGAGCCCCGCGAAGGTGCCTCGGATCTCCCGGTCGGGAAGCCTCGCGATCGCCGGCGCGCCAAGCCCGTGCGCAGCCTCCATCCAGGCGGCGCGCACCGGCGCGAAGCCCTCCGCGGCCCAGGCATCGTGGTGCCGTCGCAACGCGCGCAGGCAGCCCGCGAGGACCTCGCGGGGCTGGATGTCGCCGGCGCCCTCGGCGCGGAGCGACGTCGCGGGCAGCCTCGCCTCGCCAGGGAAGCTCGCCACGTTCACGCCGAAGCCGACGACGAGGCCATCGACGCCGTCGGCGCGCGCGCCCTCGCTCTCGAGCAGGATGCCCGCGACCTTCCGGCCATCGGCCAGCACGTCGTTTGGCCACTTGAGGCTCACGCGGCGGTCGGCGGGAAGCAGCCCGCGCAACGCCTCGCCGATCGCGACCGCCGCCACGAAGGCGAGTTGCGCGACGCGCGCAGGCGGCCCCGGCGGCCGCAGGACCAGGGACGCGTAGAGGTTTCCCGGCGGGCTGGACCAGGTCCGCCCGTCGCGGCCGCGGCCGCCGGACTGGCTACCGGCCCAGAACAGGGTCCAGGCGTCGGCACCGGCCAGCAGGAGCCTGCGTGCCTCGTCGTTGGTGCTGCCGACCTCGGCCGCGAAGACGACCTTGCTGGCCTCGGGGAAGGCCGGCGCGCCCGCCATCATGCGGCGACGATCACGGGAAGAGTGAGGCCGCGGCCGCGTTGGCCGCGCGCACGAGCGGGCCCGGCATGACGAAGAAGAGCAGCGTGAACAGGCTGCCGATGGCGAGAACGGCGGTGAGCGACGGCGCGACGCGCGCGTCGAGCGCCTCCTTGACCTCGTCGAAGTACATGATCTTCACGATGCGCAGGTAGTAGAACGCGCCGAAGACGCTGGTCAGGACGCCGACGACCGCGAGGACGTAGAAGCCCGAGCGCACCGCGGCCTCGAACACGTAGAACTTCGAGAAGAAGCCGGCGAGCGGCGGGATGCCCGCCATCGCGAACATGGACGCCGCGAGGCCCGCCGCCATCAGCGGATGCGTCGTCGAGAGCCCCGCGAGGTCCTCGATGCGCTCCACCGCCCTGCCCTGCACGCGCATCGACAGGATCACCGCGAAGACCGCGACGTTCATGAACAGGTAGATCGCGAGGTAGAGCGCGACCGCCGCGATGCCGGCCTTGCCGCCGGCGACGACGCCGACCAGCGCATAGCCGACATGGCCGATCGAACTGTAGGCCATGAGCCGCTTGAGGTTGCCCTGCCAGATCGCGGCGAAGGCGCCGACCACCATCGACAGGACCGCGACGAACCACACGATCTGCTGCCACTGCGCGGCGAGCGGGCCGAAGGGCTCGACCAGCACGCGCACGAGAAGCGCCGTCGCGGCGACCTTCGGCGCGATCGCGAAGAACGCCGTCACCGGGGTGGGCGCGCCTTCGTAGACGTCGGGCGTCCACATGTGGAACGGCGCGGCGGAGACCTTGAAGGCGAGGCCCGCGAGCACGAAGACCAGGCCGAAGAGGATCCCGAGCGGCACCTGCTCGCCGGGCCGCGCGGCGGCGGCGAGCGCCTTGCCGATGGCCTCGAAGCCGGTGCTGCCGACGAAGCCGTACACCAGGGACGCGCCGTAGAGGAGCATGCCGGACGACAGCGCGCCGAGGACGAAGTACTTGAGGCCCGCCTCGGTCGACTTCACGGAATCGCGGCGGAACGCGGCGATGACGTAGAGCGACAGGCTCTGGAGCTCGAGGCCGAGGTAGAGCGACATCAGGTCCGACGCCGAGATCATCAGCATCATGCCGATCGTCGCGAAGAGCACGAGGATGGGGAACTCGAAGCGCTCCATGTCCTCGCGGCGGTTGTGGTCGAGCGACAGCACGAGGCCGAGCCCCGCGCCCAGCAGGACGAGCGCCTTCATGAAGGTGGCGAAGCCATCGGTGACGAAGAGCCCGGAGAAGCCAACGCTGCGGGGGCCGGCCCCGGAGAAGAGCAGCGCCGCCGCGGCCGCCAGCGCGGCGATCGAAAGGCCCGCGACGCGGCGGTATGCCCCCTCGCCCGCTATCGCCCCGTAGAGCAGCAGGCCGAGCGCCGAGAGGGCGAGGAACAACTCGGGCAGGGCCGCGCCGAGGGAGAGGGCTGGAGCGTTCATCGCATTCAATCCGCGAGAGAGGCGACGCGGCTGCCCGGCTCTAGGGCTGCCTGCTGGTAGCGGGCGACGAGCTGGTCCACCGAGGCGGAGAAGACGTCGAGGACCGGCTTGGGCTGGATCCCCATCCAGAGCACCACCGCGACGAGCGGCAGGAAGATCGCGACCTCCCGGCGCGACAGGTCGAGCATGTCGCGCAGGTCGGCGCGCTCGAGCTTGCCGAAGACGACGCGGCGGTAGAGGTAGAGCATGTACGCCGCGCCGAGGATCACGCCGAGGGCGGCGAAGGCCGCGGCCCAGGTGCTCGACTGGAAGGCGCCCGCGAGGACGAGGAACTCGCCCACGAAGCCGCTGGTGCCGGGCAGGCCGACCGAACCCATGGTGAAGAGCATGAACACCGCGGCGTAGCGCGGCATGCGCTCCACGAGGCCGCCGTAGCGCGCGATCTCGCGGGTATGCAGCCGGTCGTAGACGACGCCGACGCAGAGGAACAGCGCGCCGGAGACGACGCCGTGGCTCAGCATCTGGAACAGCGCGCCATCGATGCCCTGGCGCGTCCCGGTGAAGATCCCGAGCGTGACGAAGCCCATGTGCGCGACCGAGGAGTACGCGATGAGCTTCTTCATGTCCTCCTGCACCAGCGCGACCAGCGACGTGTAGACGATCGCGACGATCGAGAGCGTGTAGACGAACGGCGTGAAGGCGACGGAGGCCTCGGGGAGCATCGGCAGCGAGAAGCGCAGGAACCCGTAGGCGCCCATCTTCAGCAGCACGCCCGCGAGGATGACGGAGCCCGCGGTCGGCGCCTCCACGTGCGCGTCGGGCAGCCAGGTATGGACCGGCCACATCGGCACCTTCACCGCGAAGGACGCGAAGAAGGCCAGCCAGAGCCAGGTCTGCGCCTGCCGGCCGAAGCCGTGCCCCATCAGCTTCGTGATGTCCGTCGTGCCGGCGTCGCCGTAGATGTAGAGCAGCGCCACCAGCATCAGCACCGAGCCGGCGAGCGTGTAGAGGAAGAACTTGAAGGCCGAGTAGACGCGCCGGGCACCGCCCCACACGCCGATGATCAGGAACATCGGGATCAGGACGGCCTCGAAGAAGATGTAGAACAGCACCGTGTCGAGGGCGCAGAACATGCCGACCATCATCGTCTCGAGGACGAGGAAGGCGATCATGTACTCCTTCACGCGGTGCTCGATCGCCTCCCAGGACGCGAGCACGCAGATCGGCATCAGGAAGGTCGACAGCAGGACGAACAGCACGGAGATGCCGTCGACGCCCATGTGGTAGGCGATGCCCGTCCCCGGGAACCACTCCGCCTTCTCGACGAACTGGAACGCGGCCGTGCCGCGCTCGAAGCCGGTCCACAGCGCCAGCGAGACGAGGAAGGTCGCCAGCGTCGTCCATAGCGCGACCCAGCGCGCGTTGCGGGCGACGGTCTCGTCGTCGCCACGGACGAAGAGGATGAGTCCCGCGCCGACCAGCGGCAGGAAGGTGACGAGGCTCAGGATTGGCCAGGATGCGTTCATGGTCGGCCCCTCACCCGCGCACGAGATACCAGGTCGCGAAGGCGACCACGCCGATCAGCATCGCGAAGGCGTAGTGGTAGACATAGCCGGTCTGCAGGGCGCTCACCCGGCGCGCGGCGGCGAGCGTGTTGGCCGCGAGGCCGTCCGCCCCCAGGCCGTCGATCACCGCGCCGTCGCCCTTCTTCCAGAAGGCCATGCCGACGCCGAAGGACGGCTTCACGAACAGCCGGTCGTAGAGCTCGTCGAACCACCACTTGTTCAGCAGGAAGCGGTACAGCCCCTCGAAGCGCGCGGCGAGCTGCGCGGGCACCTCGGGGTTGCGGATGTAGAGGCCCCAGGACATCCCGATGCCCGCGACGCTCGCGACGAGCGGCAGCACCTTCACCCAGACCGGGACATGGTGGGCATGCTCGACGGAGTCGTTCTCCGGCAGGACCTTGATCGCCGCGCCCCAGAACTCGGCGCGGTGGTCGCCGACGAAATAGGCATATCCGGCGACGCCCGCGAAGATCGCGCCGAACGCCAGCACGTAGAGCGGGACGAGCATGACGGAAGGCGATTCATGCGCGTGCTCGTGGGCGTGGTGGTCGCCGCGCGGCTGGCCGCTGAAGGTCATGAACAGCAGGCGCCAGGAATAGAAGGCCGTCATGGCCGCGGCCGCGATGCCAAGCCAGAAGGCGAAGGCGCCGGGGCCGGAATGCGCGGCGAAGGCGCTCTCGAGGATGATGTCCTTCGAGTAGAAGCCCGCGAAGCCGAAGACGAACGGGATGCCGATGCCGGCCAGCGCGAGGCTGCCGACCATCATCAGCCAGTAGGTGACGCGGATCTTGGGGCCGAGGCCGCCCATGCGGCGCATGTCCTGCTCTCCCTCGAGCGCATGGATCACCGAGCCGGAGCCCAGGAACAGCAGCGCCTTGAAGAAGGCGTGGGTCATGAGGTGGAAGATCGCGGCCGAGTAGGCCGACACGCCCGCGGCGAAGAACATGTAGCCGAGCTGCGAGCAGGTCGAGTAGGCGATGACGCGCTTGATGTCGTTCTGCACGAGGCCTACCGACGCCGCGAAGATCGCGGTGAGCGCGCCGACGATGCAGACGACGTGCAGCGCCGCGGGGGCGAGCTCGAACATCGGCGAAAGGCGCGCGACCATGAACACGCCCGCGGTCACCATCGTCGCCGCGTGGATGAGCGCGGAGACCGGGGTCGGCCCCTCCATCGCGTCCGGCAGCCAGGTGTGCAGGCCGAGCTGCGCCGACTTGCCCATCGCGCCGACGAAGAGCAGCAGGCAGAGGATGGTCAGCGCGTGCCCCTCGAACCAGAGGAAGGAGATCGTCTCGCCGGCCTTCGCGGGCGCGGCCTGGAAGACCGTGTCGAAGTGGACCGACCCGAACATCAGGAACACGCCGAAGATGCCCAGCGCGAGGCCGAAGTCGCCGACCCGGTTCACCACGAAGGCCTTGATCGAGGCCGCGTTCGCGGACTCGCGGTCGTACCAGAACCCGATCAGGAGGTAGGACGCGAGGCCGACGCCCTCCCAGCCGAAGAACATCTGCACGAAGTTGTCGGCCGTCACCAGCATCAGCATGAAGAAGGTGAACAGGCTCAGGTAGGACATGAAGCGCGGGATCGCAGGGTCGTGGCCCATGTAGCCGATCGAGTAGACGTGGACGCAGGTCGACACGATCGTCACGACGCAGAGCATAGTGGCGGAGAGCGCGTCGAGCTTGATCGCCCACGAGGCCTCGAAGGCGCCGGAATCGATCCAGGTGAAGAGCTCGAAGCTGCGCGGCTGGTGGTTGAGCGCGACGGTCCAGAACAGCGCCACCGAGCAGAGCGCCGCGATCGCCACGCACGCGCTGGTCGAGAGCTGGGCCCAGCGGTCGACGCCGTGGCCGCGCGCGCCGGCGAGGATCGGCGTGCCCGCGAGGGCGAAGCCGAGGAGCGGCAGGAAGACCGCGAGGAAGGCCAGTGTCTGCATCGCGACGCCCGTCAGCCCTTCATGAGGTTGATGTCTTCGACCTCGATCGTCCCGCGGTTGCGGAAGTAGACGACGAGGATCGCCAGGCCGATCGCGGCCTCGGCAGCGGCCACGGTCAGCACCATCAGCGCGAAGACCTGCCCGACGAGGTCGCCATGGTGCGCGGAGAACGCGACGAGGTTGATGTTGACCGCGAGCAGCATCAGCTCGACCGACATCAGGATGACGATCACGTTCTTGCGGTTGAGGAAGATGCCGACGATCCCGAGGGTGAACAGGATCGCGGCGACCGCGAGGTAGTGGCCGAGGCCGATGGTCATCGGGTCAAACTCCGGTCCGCGGCGGGATCTTGACGATCTCCACGCCGGTCTCGCGGGTGCGCGCGAGCTGGCGCGGGATGTCCTGGCGGCGCACGCCGGGGCGCGCGCGCAGGGTGAGGACGATGGCGCCGATCATGGCGACGAGGAGGACGAGGCCGGAGGCCTGGAAGACCAGCGCGTAGTGCGTGTAGACGAGGCGCCCCAGCGCGCGGGTGTTGTGCACGTCGGCCGCGGCCGGCGCGGCGCGAAGGCCCGCGCTGGACGACGCGTCGACCCACGCGGTGCCGACGAGCACCAGCTCGGCCAGCAGCACGAGCCCGACCGCGCCGCCGACCGGCAGGTAGCGCAGGAACCCCTCGCGCAGCCGGGCGAAGTTGATGTCGAGCATCATGACGACGAAGAGGAACAGCACGGCGACCGCGCCGACATAGACGACCACGAGGATCATCGCGAGGAACTCGGCGCCGTTGAGCAGGAACAGCGCCGCCGCGTTGAAGAACGCGAGGATCAGGAACAGCACCGAGTGCACGGGGTTTCGCGCGGCCACGACCATCGCGGCCGAGGCCACGAGCACGCCCGAGAACAGGTAGAAGGCAAGCGCCTGGATCATTCCGTCACCTCGAATCCCCCTCGCCGCCCGTCACCTGTAGGGCGCCTCGGCGGCGATGTTCTGCTGCAGCTCGGTCTCCCAGCGGTCGCCGTTCGCGAGCAGCTTGTCCTTGTTGTACATGAGCTCCTCGCGCGTCTCGGTCGCGAACTCGAAGTTCGGGCCCTCGACGATCGCGTCCACGGGGCATGCCTCCTGGCAGAGCCCGCAGTAGATGCACTTCGTCATGTCGATGTCGTAGCGCGTCGTGCGGCGCGAGCCGTCGGCGCGCGGCTCGGCCTCGATCGTGATCGCAAGCGCCGGGCAGACCGCCTCGCAGAGCTTGCACGCGATGCAGCGCTCCTCGCCGTTCGGGTAGCGGCGCAGCGCGTGCTCGCCGCGGAAGCGCGAGCTCAGCGGCCCCTTCTCGAACGGGTAGTTCACCGTCACCTTCGGCTTGAAGAAGTACTTCAGCGTCAGCGCCAGCCCCGAGACGATCTCGGAGAGGAGCCAGGTGCGGGCGGAGCGGTTCTCGATCATGGCGAGGCCTGTGCGGGCATCAGGGCTTGGGCAGCTTGTCGAAGGCGACGAGCACCCCCGCGGTCAGGATGACCCAGCCCAGGGAGAGCGGGAGGAAGACCTTCCAGCCGAGCCGCATGAGCTGGTCGTAGCGGTAGCGCGGCAGCGTCGCGCGCACCCAGAGGAAGACGAAGAGGCAGAAGGCGATCTTGAGGGAGAACCAGATCGGCCCGGGGATCCAGGTGAAGGGCGCGAAGGGCAAGGGCGAGTCCCAGCCGCCGAGGAACAGCACGCTGGTCATGCCGCTCATGAGGATCATCGCCGCGTACTCGCCGAGGAAGAACAGGGCGAAGGACATCGACGAGTACTCGACGAAGTACCCGGCGACGAGCTCGGACTCGCCCTCGGGCAGGTCGAAGGGCGAGCGGTTCGTCTCGGCCAGCGCGGAGATGAAGAAGATCACCGCCATCGGCAGCAGCGGCGGCATCAGCTGGAAGGCGTGCCAGTGCCAGATGCCGCCGGCCTGCGCCTTGACGATGTCCTGGAGGTTCAGCGAGCCGACGCAGAGCAGCACGGTGATGATCACGAAGCCGATGGAGACCTCGTAGCTGACCATCTGCGCCGCCGAGCGCAGCGCGCCGAGGAACGCGTATTTCGAGTTCGACGCCCAGCCGGCCATGATGATGCCGTAGACGCCGAGCGAGGAGATCGCGAAGAGGTAGAGGATCCCCACGTTGATGTCGGAGATCACCCATCCCGGCGCGAAGGGGATGACCGCCCAGGCGACGAGGCTGAGAAGGAACGTGACCATCGGCGCCATGATGAAGACGATGCGGTTGGCGCCCGCGGGGATGATGGTCTCCTTGGTGATCAGCTTCAGCGCGTCGGCGAAGGGCTGCAGCAGGCCGAACGGGCCGACGACGTTCGGTCCCTTGCGCAGCTGCATCGCCGCGATGACCTTGCGCTCCGCGTAGGTCAGCATCGCCACGGTCACCAGCAGCGGCACGACCAGCGCGAGGATCTTCGCGACGATCAGCGCGCCGGGAAGCGCATAGCCATGGATGAAGTCAGCCATCGGTGCCGGTCCTCGGATCGAGAGCCGCCTGCCGCGCAGCCACGCACTTCGCCATCGTCTCGGACACGCGGCTGATCGCGCAGGTCATGTGGAAGTTGGACACCGGCGAGCGGAAGGGCGTCGCGTCGACGGGCCCGGCGGCGCCGAAAGCGCCCCACGCCGCCGGCACGAGCGCGTCGACCCGCGCGAAGACCTCGCTCGCGGCGGCCAGGCGCTGGCGCAGCTGGGCGATCGTGTCGTAGGGCAGCTTCCGGCCCACGCGCTCGGACAGGGCGCGCAGGATCTTCCAGTCCTCGCGCGCCTCGCCCGGGGGGAAGTTCGCGATGCGCGCGCGCTGGGCGCGCCCCTCTGTGTTGACGTAGGTGGCGTTCTTCTCGGTGTAGGCGGCGCCCGGCAGGATCACGTCGGCGCGATGCGCGCCACGGTCGCCATGGTGGCCCTGGTAGACCACGAAGGCCTTGCCGAGCCGCGAGGCGTCGACCTCGTCCGCGGCCTGCAGCCACACGACGTCGATCTCGCCCTTGGCGCAGCCCTCGAGGATGCCCTGCACGTCGCGCCCGCCCTGCCCTGGCACGAAGCCGAGCTCGAGCCCGCCGACGCGCGCGGCGGCGGTGTGCAGCACGTTGAAGCCGTTCCAGCCATCCTTGACCACGCCGAGCGCCTCGGCGGCGCGGCGGGCCAGCGCGAGCACCTGCGCGCCGTCGGCGCGCGCGAGCGCGCCCTGCCCCAGGATGATCATCGGTGCCTTGGCGTCTCTCATCGCCTGCGCGAAGGCGAGCTTGCCGTCGACGAGGTCGGCCAGGGTCTGCGGGCCGGCGCCGAGATACTCGAACTTGTAGGTCAGGTCGTGCTGCGGCCCGATCGCGGCGACCGGCAGGCGCCCGGCCAGCCAGCGCTTGCGGATGCGCGCGTTGACGATCGGCGCCTCCCAGCGTGGGTTCGTGCCGACGAGCAGCAGCGCGTCGCAGCGGTCGATCCCGGCGATGCCGGAATTGAAGCGCCAGCCCGCGGCGCAGGACGGGTCGAGCTTCGCGCCGTCCTGCCTGCAGTCGATGTTCGGGCTGCCCAGCGCGGCCATCAGGTCCTTGAGGGCGGCCATCGCCTCGCAGTCGGCCTGGTCGCCGGCGATCGCGGCGATGCGCGCGCCCGGCGTCGCGGAGAGCTTGCGCGCGACGGTCGCGAGCGCCTCGTCCCAGGACGCGGGCGCCAGCTTGCCGTCGGCTCCGCGCACGTAGGGGCGGTCGAGGCGCTGGCGGCGCAGCCCGTCGATCGCGAAGCGCGTCTTGTCGGAGATCCACTCCTCGTTGACCGCCTCGTTCACCCGCGGCAGCACGCGCAGGACCTCGCCCGAGCGGCTGTCGACGCGGATGCTGGAGCCGACCGCGTCCATGACGTCGATCGACTCGGTCTTGCGCAGTTCCCAGGGGCGCGCGACGAAGGCGTAGGGCTTGGAGGTCAGCGCGCCGACCGGGCAGAGGTCGACGATGTTGGCCGAGAGCTCGGAGGACAGGCTCTTCTCGACGAAGGTCGAGATCTCCATGTGCTCGCCGCGGAACACGGCGCCCATCTCCTCGACGCCCGCCACCTCGGTGGCGAAGCGCACGCAGCGGGTGCAGTGGATGCAGCGGTTCATCGACGTCTTGACCAGCGGCCCGAGCTCCTTGTCGGGCACCGCGCGCTTGTTCTCCTGGTAGCGCGAGCGGTCGAAGCCGTAGGCCATCGCCTGGTCCTGCAGGTCGCACTCGCCGCCCTGGTCGCAGATCGGGCAGTCGAGCGGATGGTTGATCAGCAGGAACTCCATCACGCCCTTGCGCGCCTTGCGCACCAGCGGCGTGTCGGTCTTGATCACCATGTTGTCCGCTGCCGGCATCGCGCAGGACGCGATCGGCTTCGGCGCCTTCTCCTGCTCGACGAGGCACATGCGGCAGTTGCCGGCGATCGACAGGCGCTCATGGTAGCAGAAGCGCGGGATCTCGACGCCCGCCGCCTCGCAGGCCTGCAGGACGGTCGCGCCCGCCGGGACCTCGACCTCTGTTCCGTTGACCGTCAGCTTCGGCATGTCGCGCCCCGTCTCACTCGGCCGCGAGGGCCGTGCGGCCCGCGCGCTGCTTGTAGTCCCGGATCCGCTTCTCGAGCTCCGGGCGGAAATGCCGGATGAGGCCCTGGATCGGCCAGGCCGCCGCGTCGCCCAGCGCGCAGATCGTGTGGCCCTCGATCTGCCGCGTGACGTCCTCGAGCGTGTCGATCTCGTCGAGCTCGGCGCGCCCCTCGACCATGCGGGTCATGACGCGCCACATCCAGCCCGTGCCCTCGCGGCACGGCGTGCACTGGCCGCAGCTCTCGTGCATGTAGAACCTCGACAGCCGCGCGATCGCCTTCACGATGTCCGTCGACTTGTCCATGACGATCACGGCCGCGGTGCCGAGGCCGGAGCGGACCTCGCGCAGCGCGTCGAAGTCCATCAGCACCGTGTCGCAGATCGAGCGCGGCAGGACGGGGACGGAGGAGCCGCCGGGGATGATGCCGAGCAGGTTGTCCCAGCCGCCGCGCACGCCGCCGGCGTGGCGCTCGATGAGCTCCCTGAGCGGGATCGACATCTCCTCTTCCACGTTGCACGGGCGGTTCACGTGGCCAGAGATGCAGAAGAGCTTCGTGCCCGCGTTCTTGGGGCGGCCGAAGCCGGAGAACCAGGACGCGCCGCGGCGCAGGATGGTCGGCACCACCGCGATCGTCTCGACGTTGTTGATCGTGGTCGGGCAGCCATAGAGGCCGCAGGCCGCCGGGAAGGGCGGCTTGAGGCGCGGCTGGCCCTTGCGGCCCTCCAGGCTCTCGAGCAGCGCCGTCTCCTCGCCGCAGATATAGGCCCCCGCCCCGCGATGCAGGTAGAGGTCGAAGTCGTAGCCCGAGCCGCAGGCGTTGTTGCCCACCAGCCCGGCCTCGTAGGCCTCGTCGATCGCGCGCTGGATCGAGGACGCCTCGTTGTAGAACTCGCCGCGGATGTAGATGTAGCCCGCGCGCGCGCCCATGCCGACGCCGGCGAGCAGGCAGCCCTCGACCAGCTTGTGCGGGTCGTGGCGCAGGATCTCGCGGTCCTTGCAGGTCCCCGGCTCGGACTCGTCCGCGTTCACGACGAGGTAGCTCGGGCGGCCATCGGGATTGGCCTTGGGCATGAAGGACCACTTCATGCCCGTCGGGAAGCCCGCGCCGCCGCGCCCGCGAAGCCCGGAATCCTTGACCTGCGACACGATCCAGTCGCGGCCGCGCGCGATCAGGTCCTTCGTCCGGTCCCAGTCGCCGCGCCCCATGGCGCTCCTGAGGTCCGGCCCCTGGAGGCCGTAGAGGTTGGTGAAGATGCGGTCCTTGTCCTGGAGCATGTCTATGCCTCAATCGTCGCTGCCGGCCGGCGGGGCGGGCGGCGGCTCGAGCGTCCATTCGTAGCGGGGCGGCATGGCCTTCAGCACCTGCGGCCCGCCCTCGGGCGCGGATTTCTGGCGGCCGATCGCGGAGCCGCGCGGCGGCACGCGCCCGGCCGCGAGTTCGTCGATCAGCTTCTCGGTCGAGGGGCCGTCGAGGTCCTCGTAGAAGTCGTCGTTCACCTGGATGATCGGCGCGTTCACGCAGGCGCCGAGGCACTCGACCTCCTTGAGCGTGAACTTGCCGTCGGGCGTGGTCTCGCCGATGCCGATGCCGAGCTTGCGCTGGCAGGCCTCGACGACCTTGTCCGAGCCACGCAGCCAGCACGGCGTGGTCGTGCAGACCTGGAAGAACCAGGCGCCGACCGGCTGCAGGTTGAACATCGAGTAGAAGGTCGCGACCTCGTAGACGCGGATCGGCGCCATGTCGAGCATGCCGGCCACGTAGTCCATGGCCGCGCGCGGAAGCCAGTTGCCGCTCTGGCGCTGGGCGATGTCGAGCAACGGCAGCACCGCGCTCGCCTGCCGCCCCGCGGGATAGCGCGCGATGATGGCGCGGGCCCGCTCGAGGTTGGCGGCGTCGAAGGCGAAGGTCGCGGGCTGGGCCGCGGCCCCGCCGTGCTGGGCGGCGCTCATCGGTCGATCTCCCCGAACACGATGTCCATCGACCCGATGATCGCCACCACGTCGGCGAGCATGTGGCCCTTGCCGAGGAACTCCATCGCCTGGAGGAAGGCGAAGCCCGGCGCGCGGATCTTGCAGCGATACGGCTTGTTGGTGCCGTCGGAGACCAGGTAGACGCCGAACTCGCCCTTGGGCGCCTCGACCGCGGTGTAGGTCTCGCCCGCGGGCACGTGGTAGCCCTCGGTGTAGAGCTTGAAGTGGTGGATGAGCGCCTCCATCGAGCGCTTCATCTCGCCGCGCGACGGCGGCGTGATCTTCTTGTCGTCGGTCTTCACCGGGCCGGGCGTGCGCGCGATCACGTCGAGCGCCTGCGCCATGATGCGCAGCGACTGGCGCATCTCCTCCATGCGGCAGAGGTAGCGGTCGTAGCAGTCGCCGTTCCGGCCGACGGGCACGTCGAAGTCATAGGCCTCGTAGCCGTCGTAGGGCTGCGCCTTGCGCAGGTCCCAGGGAAGGCCGGAGCCGCGCAGCATCGGCCCGGAGAACCCCCAGGCCAGCGCCTCCTCGGCGGTGGCGCGCCCGATGTCCACCGTGCGCTGCTTGAAGATGCGGTTGTCGGTGAGCAGCGATTCGATGTCGTCGACGATCTTCGGGAAGCGGCCGGTCCAGGCCCGGATGTCGTCGACGAGCTTCGGCGGCAGGTCGCTCGCGACGCCGCCCGGGCGGAAGTAGTTGGCGTGGAGCCGCGCGCCGCAGGCGCGCTCGTAGAACTCCATCAGCTTCTCGCGCTCCTCGAAGCCCCAGAGCAGCGGCGTCATCGCGCCGACGTCGAGCGCGAAGGTCGTGATGTTCAGGATGTGGTTCAGGATGCGGCCGATCTCGGCGTAGAGCACGCGGATCGCCTGCGCGCGCGGCGGCGGCGCGATGCCCAGGAGCTTCTCCACCGCCAGCGCGAAGGCGTGCTCCTGGTTCATCGGCGACACGTAGTCGAGCCGGTCGAAATAGGGCAGCGCCTGCGTGTAGGTCTTGTACTCGATCAGCTTCTCGGTGCCGCGGTGGAGCAGGCCGATATGCGGGTCGGCGCGCTCCACCACCTCGCCGTCCATCTCGAGGACGAGGCGCAGGACGCCGTGGGCCGCGGGATGCTGCGGCCCGAAGTTCATGGTCAGGTTCTTGAGGGCGACTTCGGTGGTCATGGCGTCGGCTCAGTTCTTCGGGGCGGCCGCGGGCGGCGGCGCGGCCTTCTCGTCGCCCGGCAGGAGGCGGTTCATGCCCTCCCACGGCGACAGGAAGTCGAACCGGCGGAAGTCCTGCGTCAGCTTCACCGGTTCGTAGACGACGCGCTTGAGCTCGTCGTCGTAGCGCACCTCGACGTGGCCGGTGAGCGGGAAGTCCTTGCGCAGCGGGTGCCCCTCGAAGCCGTAGTCGGTGAGGATGCGCCGCAGGTCCGCATGGTCGGAGAACATGATGCCGTAGAGGTCCCAGGCCTCGCGCTCGTACCAGCCAGCGGACGGGAAGACGCCCGTGGCGGTCGGCACCGGCGTGGCCTCGTCGGCCTCCAGCTTCACGCGGACGCGCTGGTTCAGCTTGACCGAGAGGAGGTTGTAGACGACGTCGAAGCGCCGCTCGCGCTGCGGCCAGTCGACGCCGCAGACATCGACGAGGACCTTGAACTCGCACTGGCTGTCGTCGCGCAGGAAGGACAGCACGCGCACGATGGAGCCGGCGTTCACGGTCACCATGAGCTCGCCGAGGCGCTGCTCGACCCGCACGACGTCGTCGGGCAGGGCCGAGGCGACGTGGTCGCCGATTTCCTTCAGGACCTGGTTCATCGCGCCCTGCCCTTCAGCGCATGATCGACGTGGTGCGGCGGATCTTCTTCTGCAGCTGCAGCACGCCGTAGAGCAGGGCCTCCGCCGTCGGCGGGCATCCCGGGACGTAGATGTCGACCGGGACGATTCGGTCGCAGCCGCGCACGACCGAGTAGGAATAGTGGTAGTAGCCGCCGCCATTCGCGCAGCTGCCCATCGAGATGACCCAGCGCGGCTCGGCCATCTGGTCGTAGACCTTGCGCAGGGCTGGCGCCATCTTGTTGGTCAGCGTGCCGGCGACGATCATCACGTCCGACTGGCGCGGGCTCGGCCGGAAGACGATGCCGAAGCGGTCGAAGTCGTAGCGGCTCGCGGCGCTGTGCATCATCTCGACGGCGCAGCAGGCAAGGCCGAACGTCATGGGCCAGAGCGAGCCCGTCCGGGCCCAGGCCACGAGCTTGTCGAGCTGGGCGACCACGAACCCCTTGTCCTGGAGCTCGTCGGTCACCGTGCGGAGCATCCGGTCCTGCTCGGCGCCCTGCGCCAGCGGAGCGGAACCCGGCGCGATCACTCCCATTCGAGAGCTCCCTTCTTCCATTCGTAGACGAAGCCGACGGTCAGGACGCCGAGGAAGGCGACCATCGACCAGAAGCCGAACATCCCCACGTCGCCGAGCGCGACCGCCCACGGGAAGAGGAACGCCACCTCGAGGTCGAAGATGATGAACAGGATGGCGACGAGGTAGAAGCGCACGTCGAACTGCTTGCGCGCCTCGTCGAAGGCCTCGAACCCGCATTCATAGGCCGAGAGCTTCTCGGGATCGGGCTTCTGCCGGCCCGCGACCAGCGAGGCGGCGACCATGACGATCGACAATCCGATCGCGATCCCGAGGAAGATCAGGATCGGAAGGTATTCGCGCAGCAAGGCGTCCATCGGCTCCAGACCGGTTTGCGCGGGGGCTCGGCGAACTCGCCGATGCCCCCCGGCGTCCGGCTCCCAGATTGCGGGCCGGGACGGGGACTCCGTCCGGCCTGCCGGTCGTTATAGAAGGGACCCCCGCGTTAGAAAAGACCAACTTGCCGCAATGCACGCGTGGACGTGCCGCATGGCGGCCGGCCCCGGGAGGGGCGGTTATCCTGTTCATCCGTGAAGGGGAAATTGGCGCGAGCGACGGGACTTGAACCCGCGGCCTCCGGCGTGACAGGCCGGCGCTCTAACCAACTGAGCTACGCCCGCGTGGGCCAATTCAAGGCGCGGGGATGTACCCGCCTTCGCGGGGCCAGTCAAGAGAAGCCGTCGTGCTAATCCACCTGGCCGGCTGCAAGGTCCGGGAACATGGCGCGCAGCGCCGCGCGGTCGGCGCGGCAGATGCCCCGCTCGGTCACCAGCCCGGTCACCAGGCGCGCCGGCGTGACGTCGAAGGCGTCGTTGCGCGCCGGCGTGCCCGCGGGCGAGATCCGCACCTCGGCGCGGCTGCCATCCGCGAGCAGCCCCGCGACATGGGTCACCTCGCGCCCGTCGCGCTGCTCGATCGGGATCTCGCGCACGCCGTCCGCGACGCGCCAGTCGATCGTGGGGCTCGGCAGGCAGACATGGAAGGGCACGCCGTTGTCGGCGGCGGCGAGCGCCTTCAGGTAGGTCCCGATCTTGTTGCACACGTCGCCGTCGCGCGTGACGCGGTCCGTCCCGACGAGGCAGAGGTCGACGAGCCCGTGCTGCATCAGGTGGCCGCCGGAATTGTCGGCCACCAGCGTGTGCGGGACGCCATGCCTGCCGAGTTCCCATGCGGTCAGCGCCGCGCCCTGGTTGCGCGGCCGCGTCTCGTCGACCCAGACATGCACGTCGATCCCCGCGTCGTGCGCCATGTAGATCGGCGCGGTGGCCGTGCCCCAGTCGACGGTGGCCAGCCAGCCCGCGTTGCAGTGGGTGAGGACGTTGACCCTGCCGCCGCCCTTGCGCGCGGCCGCGGCGCGCACGAGGCCGAGCCCGTGCTCGCCGATCGCGCGGTTGATCGCGACGTCCTCGTCGCAGATCGCGTCGGCGAGCGCGAAGGCCGCCTCGGCGCGCGCGCCAGGCGGCAGCGTGGCCACGCCGGCGCGCACGCGGTCCAGCGCCCATCGCAGGTTGACGGCCGTGGGCCGCGTCGCGTTGAGCATCGCGTGCGCCGCCGCCATCCCCGCGTCCGAGGGATCGGCGCGCAGCGCGAGCGCGAGGCCATAGGCGCCGCAGGCGCCGATCAGCGGCGCGCCGCGCGTGCGCATCGTGCGGATCGCCTCCGCCACCGCGTCGGCGTCGCGCAGGACAAGCACCTCGAAGGCATGCGGGAAGAGCGTCTGGTCGAAGATGCGCACCGCATGCTCGCCCCCCTCGCGCCAGGCGCTGCGATAGGCCTTGCCGTCGATCTTCATGCCGCCGCTCCCTCCACGCCTCGATCTGCTAGCGTGAAGCGCCAAGCATGTCGACAGCCATCGCGGTCCATCTCCGCGCCATGATCGGGAACTTCGCGGGCCTCGCCGGGGCGGCGCTCCTCGCCCTCGCCTCGGGCAGGCTCCTCGGGGACACGCTCGCGCGACTGCTCGCGACGGGCTGACCTGGCCGCGGCGCGGTGGGCGATGACGGGCTCGAACCGCCGACATCCTCCGTGTAAAGGAGGCGCTCTGCCAACTGAGCTAATCGCCCTTCCGCGTGCCGCCGGCGTTATCGCACGCGGCGGCGGGCATGAAAAAGGCCCCGCGCGGGCGCGGGGCCTTCTCCTTGCGTGGCGGCGAGCCCGCCGCGGTCAGTGGGTGACGAGGCCGCCCTCGCCTTCCTGCTTCTTCGCGACAGCCTCGACCTCGACCGGCTCGATCCACTCGATGGCGATCGGCGCGCGCGTCAGCGCCTCGGCGATCACCTCGTCCACCGTGGACACCGGCACGATCCTCAGCCCCTTCTTCACGTTGTCGGGGATGTCGGCGAGGTCCTTCTCGTTCTCCTTCGGGATCAGCACCTGCTTGAGCCCGGAGTGGAGCGCGGCAAGCAGCTTCTCCTTCAGGCCGCCGATCGGCAGGACGCGGCCGCGCAGCGTGATCTCGCCCGTCATGGCGAGGTCGCGGCGCACCGGGATGCCCGTGAGCGCGGAGACGATCGAGGTGATCATCGCGACGCCCGCGGACGGCCCGTCCTTGGGCGTGGCGCCCTCGGGCACGTGGACATGGATGTCCTTCTTGTCGAAGACCGGCGGGCGGATGCCGAAGGCGGTGGCGCGGCTGCGCACGTAGGAATGCGCGGCCTGCACCGACTCCTGCATGACGTCGCCGAGCTTGCCCGTGATCGTCATCTTGCCCTTGCCGGGGACGACGGTCGCCTCGATCGAGAGCAGTTCGCCGCCCACCTCGGTCCAGGCGAGGCCGTTGGTGACGCCGACCAGGTCCTCGGTCTCCGTCTCGCCCCAGCGGTACTTCTTCACGCCCGCGTATTTCTCGAGGTTGGCGCGCGTGACCTTCACCTTCTTCGCCTTCTCGGTGACGATCTCCTTCGTCGCCTTGCGGGTCAGGTTGGCGATCTCGCGCTCGAGGTTGCGGACGCCGGCCTCGCGGCAGTAGTAGCGGATGAGGTCGCGCAGGGCCTCGTCCGCGATCTCCCACTCGCCCGCCTTGAGCGCATGCGCCTCGGTCTGCTTCGGGATCAGGTGGCGCTTGGCGATCTCGACCTTCTCGTCCTCGGTGTAGCCGGGGATCCGGATGATCTCCATGCGATCGAGCAGCGGCTGCGGCATGCGCAGGCTGTTCGCCGTCGTGATGAACATCACGTCCGAGAGGTCGTAGTCGACCTCGAGGTAGTGGTCGTTGAACGTGCCGTTCTGCTCCGGGTCCAGCACCTCGAGCAGCGCCGAGGTCGGGTCGCCGCGCCAGTCGGCGCCGAGCTTGTCGATCTCGTCGAGCAGGAAGAGCGGGTTCGACGACTTCGCCTTCTTCATGCCCTGGATGACCTTGCCGGGCATCGAGCCGATATAGGTGCGCCGGTGGCCGCGGATCTCCGCCTCGTCGCGCACGCCGCCGAGCGACATGCGTACGAAGTTACGGCCCGTGGAGCGGGCGATCGACTTGCCGAGCGAGGTCTTGCCGACGCCGGGCGGGCCGACAAGGCATAGGATCGGGCCTTTCACTTTGCGCGTGCGCAACTGCACGGCCAGGTATTCGACGATCCGCTCCTTGACCTTCTCGAGACCGAAATGGTCGTCGTTGAGGATTTTCTCCGCGAGCTTCAGGTCGCGCTTCACGCGCGTGCGCTTGCCCCACGGAATACTGAGCATCCAGTCGAGATAGTTGCGGACAACGGTGGCTTCG
>JBEGVV010000168.1:0-5563 GCA_041178225.1 Pseudomonadota bacterium
CTGGTGCTCGAATCCACCTATGGCGACCGCGACCGCCCGCGGATCGACGAGGCCGGTCGTCGCGCGGCGCTCGCCGTCGAGGTGCGCGACGCCATGGCCGCGGGCGGCAACCTCGTCATCCCGTCCTTCGCGGTCGAGCGCAGCCAGGAATTGCTGCACGACCTGCTGCTGCTGTCGCGCCGGCGCGAGATCCCGCCCGTGCGGATCTTCCTCGACTCGCCGCTCGCGCACCGCGCGACGGAGGTCTTCCGCCGCCACGCGAAGGAGCTCGACATCGACGCCGGCGGCGCCGCGGCCTTCGACGGCCCCAACCTGCACGTCGTGGAGACGGTCGAGCAGAGCAAGTCGATCGGGCGCGTGCAGTCCGGCGCGATCATCATCGCGGGCTCGGGCATGTGCGACGCCGGGCGCGTGAAGCACCACCTCAAGGACAATCTCTGGCGGCCGCAATCGACGGTCCTCTTCGTCGGCTACCAGGCGCCGGGGACGCTCGGGCACCTCATCCGCAACGGGGCCGGGCGCGTTCGCATCCATGGCGAGGAAGTCGCGGTGCGCGCGCGGCTGCGCTCGCTCGACTTCTTCTCCGGCCATGCCGACCGCTCGGACCTGCTCGCCTGGGCGCGCGAGGCGGCGCCGAAGGCGCGCGCGATCTTCCTGGTGCATGGCGAGGCGGGTTCGCTGGCCTCGCTGCGCACGGGCCTCGTGGAAGGAGGCGCGGACCCGGCGCGCATCCATGTCCCGCAGCTCGACGAGCGCTTCGTGCTGCGCGGGCGTGGCGAGGCACTCGCGGTCGAGAAGCTCGAGCCGGACCGCAGGCGCGCCGACGACGAGCTCCGCCAGGCGCTCGCCTCGGGCCGGGACTGGCACAACGAATACGCGCAGACCGTGCTCGACGTGCGCAGCGCCCTGCTCGCGGCGCCCGACGACACGACGCGGCGGCGGATGCTCGACAGGGTCAAGGCGGCGCTGTCGTCGGGCAGGTAGCGTCCATCCGCGCCGGGCGGCGCGGTGCTCAGCGCAGCGCGCGCAGGTGCGCGAGCAGCCCGGCGGTGGAGGGATCGAGGTCCGTTGGCGGCGCGTCGCCCGCGACCATCGGCAGCAGCCGCGTCGCCATCTCCTTGCCGAGCTCGACGCCCCATTGGTCGAACGGGTTGATCCCGTGCACGGCGGCCTCGACGAAGACGCGGTGCTCGTAGAGGGCGAGAAGGCGGCCGAGCGTGCGCGGATCGAGCCTGCGATAGGCGATCGTGACGGAGGGGCGCCCGCCGGGAAAGCGCCGGTGCGGCGGCAGGCCGGGCTCGTCGCGCCCGTTCATGAGCGCCTCGGACTGGGCGAGGCAGTTGGCGAGCAGGAGGTCGTGGTGCGACGCCATCCCGGGCTCGTGCCCTTGCGCCGCGACCAGGAACTCGCAGGGCACGACGTCCGTGCCCTGGTGGAGGAGCTGGAAGAAGGCGTGCTGGCCGTTGGTGCCTGGCTCGCCCCAGACGACGGGCCCGGTCGCGCGCGGCACGGGTGCCCCCGCGGCGTCGACCCGCTTGCCGTTGGACTCCATGTCGAGTTGCTGCAGGTAGGCCGGCAGCCGCGCGAGGCGCTGGTCGTAGGGAAGGATGGCGCGCGTCGGGTAGAGGCAGGCATTCCGGTGCCAGAGGCCGACGAGGCCGAGCATGACGGGCATGTTCCGGGCGAGCGGGGCGTCGCGGAAATGGGCGTCCATCTCGTGCGCGCCGTCGAGGAACTCGGCGAAGCGACCGGGCCCGATGGCGATCATCAGCGGCAGGCCGACCGCCGACCACACCGAATAGCGGCCACCGACCCAGTCCCAGAAGCCGAAGACGCGGTCCGCCTGCACGCCGAAATCTGCGGCCTTGCCCGGCGCTGCCGAGACGGCGGCGAAATGCCCGGGGATCGCGCCCTCGCCGAGGGCGCCGGCGATCCAGCGCCGCGCGGAGGCGGCATTGGCCATGGTCTCGACGGTCGTGAACGTCTTCGAGGCGACGATGAACAGGGTCGTCGCCGGATCGAGCCGCGCAAGCGTGTCAGCCAGATGGGCGCCGTCGACATTGGACACGTAGTGCAGGCGCGGCCCGTCATGGAAGGGCGCGAGCGCGAGCGTGGCCATGGCCGGCCCGAGATCCGAGCCGCCGATGCCGATGTTGACGACGTCGGTGAAGCGGCCGCCGCGCACCTCGTTCGCGAAGGCGCCAAGCCGCGCGAGCATGTCGCGGATGCCCGGCATCACGTCATGGCCGTCGACGCGGATCGCGTCGCTGCCGCGATGGCGCAGCGCGACATGCAGCGCCGGGCGGGCCTCGCTCGGGTTGACCCGGCCGCCGGCGAGCATCGCGTCGCGCCGGCGCTCGACGCCGGCGACCTCGGCGAGGCGAAGGAGGAGGGACCGTGCCGCGTCGTCGATCGACGTCTTCGAGTAGTCGAGCAGCAGGTCGCCAAGGGCGACGCTGAAGCGACCGAACCGGCCCGGGTCGCTCGCGAGCAGGCGGTCGGGCCTGGCATCCGCGTTGGCCGCGCGATGCGCGGCGATCGCGGCCCAGGCGGCCTCGACGGCTGGGGTCTCGGTCATGGCGCGGCTGCCCCTGGCTTCCGGCAGGTTGTCCAATCCCACCCGCGCCGGTGCGCGCGGGGCGTACGCGCCGGCATCAGGCCGGCGGCGTCACGGCGGGCAGATATACCCCGCGCCGGTGGGCGACTTGAAGCACCCAACGGACTCGGGCAGCAGCCACTTCGGCAGGAACAGGACCACGTCCGGGAAGAAGACGCAGAAGAGGATCGTCGTCAGGAACACGACGTAGAGCGGCAGGGACCGCACCATCGCCTTGCCGAACGGCACGCCCACGAACTTGGCGCTGATGAGGAGCGACAGGCCATAGGGCGGGGTGATCAGGCCGAAGGCGAGGGTGGTCACCAGCACCACGCCCATGTGGACGGGCTTGATGTCGCCGAGGTCGGTGAGCGCGTTGACGATCGGCATGAAGATGATGATCGCCGGCACCGCGTCGACGAAGTCGCCGACGATGATGAACAGCACGACCAGCAGCAGCATGATCATCACCGGGTCGGTCCCCGCGAAGTCGCGGATCACGCCGGAGACCGTGTCCGGCCCGCGCAGGTAGGCGAGCATCCAGCCGAAGGCCGAGGCCGCGGCGACGGCGGAGAGCGGCAGGGCGTAGACGAGGCCCGTGTACATGAAGTCGCGCGGCAGCTCGCGGATATGCGTGGGCCGCAGCGCCGGGATGAGCACGATCATGATGTAGACCGCGGCCACCATGCCGGCCTCGGTCGGGGTGAAGGCGCCGGTCAGGATGCCGCCCATGATGATCAGCGGGATGACCATCGGCAGGGCCGAGCCGCGCGCGGCGGCGAAGAGCTCGGTGTATTTCGCGCGCGGCTTGAGCTGGCCGACGGGCCCGAAGAAGTAGCTGTAGATCATCAGCCCGATGCCGATCATCACGCCCGGCACGATTCCTCCGAGGAACAGGCCGCCGATCGAGACGTTGCCCGTCGCGCCATAGACGACCGCCATGATCGAGGGCGGGATGAGGTTTGCGATGGTCGACGCCGCGGCGATCAGCGCGGATGTGAAGGAGCGGTCGTAGCCCTCCTTGTCCATCTCCGGCGCGACGGTGCGCGCGAGCACCGCCACGTCCGCCGCGGACGAGCCGGAGATGCCGGCGAAGAACATGCTGAAGAGCGTCACGACCTGCGCGAGGCCGCCGCGCAGGTGGCCGACCATCGCCTGGGCGAGGCGGATCATGCGCTGCGTCACGTCGGCCGAGGTCATCAGCTCGCCGACCAGGAGGAAGAACGGGATCGCGAGCAGCGTCTCGGAATCGATCCCGTGGAAGAGCTGCCCGACGATCGACTGGAAGCTGACGGGCGTGAACGCCGTCGCGAGCAGCACGCCCGCGATGATCGCGAAGGCGACGGGGACGCCGAGATACCCGAGGAAGAGGAAGGCCCCTCCCATCAGGACGATGATGGCGCCGTTGCTCATTCGGGCGTCTCCCCCATGTACTCGTTGTCCTCGGGGCCCTCGAAGCCGTTCTTCCATCCGTTGACGAGCTGCTCGATCGCGAAGAGGGCGACGAGGGCTCCCGCGAAGGGCACGGCGGCGGTGTAGGCCGTCATCGGGATCAGCGACGGCATGCGGAACTGGCCCAGGTCGATGATCGCGACCTTGATGCCGTACCAGACCATGATCAGCGCGACGACGAGGACGACAAGGCGGTTCAGGGACTCGACGACGAGGCGCCGCGTTCCCTTCATGTGGCGGGTGATCTCGGCGAGGTAGATGTGGTCGAGGCGGCGTGTCGCGGCGGCCATGCCGATGAACACGCCCCAGGCGAAGAAGCCGGTCGTGAATTGCTGCAGCCAGAGCCAGGGCACGCGCAGCTCGCGGGTCACGACGTCGAAGAACACGCAGGCCGTGAAGCCCGACATGCAGATGCCGCAGCCGACCATGAGCGCGGCCTCGAGCGGGTCGAGCGCCGGCCACTTCAGGTGCCGGTGCTTCGGCATCACGAGCCGGCGATGCGCGGGGATGTTCTTCGCGTCGGTCATGCTGCGTCCCGTCTCCGGCGGCGGGGGGCGTCGCCGCCCCCCGCCACGCGGATTCCCGTCACTTCACGTTGCGGACAAGCTCGAGGATCTTCACCGCGTGCGGGCCGAGCTCCTTTGCGAGCTCGTCCTGCGCGGGCTGCGCGGCCTTCATGAAGCCGGACTTGTCCACGGTCTCGACGACCTTGACGCCGAGCTTCTTGAGGCGATCCGCGGAGTCCTTCTCGAGCTGCAGCGCGCGGCGCGGCACGGTCTTGCCGATCTCGTCCGCGGACGCCTGTACCCAGCCCTTCTCCTGCTCGCTCAGGCTGTTCCAGGTCTTGGAGCTGACCCAGATCGCGTTGTTGTTCGCCTCGTGCTCGGTCATCGAGAGGATCGGCGCGACCTCGTAGTGCTTGTTGGAGAGGTAGACGTTGATCCCGTTCTCGGCCGCGGCGATGACGCCGGTCTGCAGCGAGGTATAGACCTCGCCGAAGGGCATGCGCACGGTCTGCGAGCCATAGGCGGCGAAGTGCACGTCCTCGGTCTTGGTCGCCTGGACGCGGATCTTCAGCCCCTTCATGTCGTCGAGCTTCGTGAACTCGCGCTTGGCGTAGATATGGCGGAAGCCCATCGTCATGAGCGCCATGACATGGCCGCCCTGCACGGTCTCCGCGACCATGTCGCGATAGGCCTTCACGATGCCCGGATCGGCAAGCACCTTCGCGAGGTGGTCGTCGTCGCGGAAGATGTAGTGGAGCGAGAAGACGCCCGACTGCGGCGCCACCGTCGAGGCATTCGCCGTCGAGGTGATGATGAAGTCGATGTCGCCCGCGCGGAGCTTCTGCAGCATCACCGGCTCCTGGCCGAGCTGCCCGCCGGGGAACTGGTCGACCGAGAAGCGGCCACCGCTGAGCTGCTTCAGCTTGGCGTCGAACACGTCCGCGGCGATGCCGTAGGCGGTCGTGCGCGGCTGGTCGTAGCCGAATGTGAACTTCCGGTTCTGCGCGGA
>JBEGVV010000169.1:0-6127 GCA_041178225.1 Pseudomonadota bacterium
GCGAACCCGGCGAGCGCCCCCACCACGGCGAGCGCGGCGTAGGCGCCGATGGTGAGCAGCTCTCCATGGCCGAAATTGGCGAAGCGCAGCAGCGAGTAGGTGAGCGTCAAGCCGATGGCGCCGAGCGCCACGGTGGAGCCCACGACGAGCCCGTCGACGAGCAGCTGGAGCATGGGGCTACGCCGCCTCCCCGCGACCGAGGAAGGCGTCGCGCAGGCGCGGGTCGATGGCAAGCGCCGCCGCCTCGCCCTCGAGCCGTACGCGCCCCTCGACGAGGACGACCGCGCGGCCCGCCAGCGCCAGCGCGGCGCGGACATTCTGCTCGACCAGCACGATGGCGACGCCGTCGCGCGCGATCTCCGCGAGCTTCGCGAAGACATGCTGCGCCAGCTTCGGCGACAGGCCGGCGGAGGGCTCGTCGAGCACCAGCACCCGCGGCGAGGCGACGAGCGCGCGCGCCACGGCCAGCATCTGCCGCTGCCCGCCCGAGAGCCGTCCGGCGTCGAGGCGACGCTGGCGGGCGAGGTCGGGGAAGAGCTCGAACATCCCGGCGATGCGCTGCGCGCGCGGCGCGCCGACGACGGCGGCGGCGAGGTCGAGGTTGTCCTCCACCGAGAGCTCGGCGAACACGTTCTCGGTCTGGGGCACGAAGCCGAGCCCCGCTCGCGCCATGCGGTGCGCCGGGTCGCCGGCGATCTCGCGGCCATCGAGGCGCACCGAGCCGGAGGCCACCGGGACGATGCCCGCGACCGCCTTGCCGAGCGTGGACTTGCCCGCGCCGTTGGGGCCGAGCACGGCGAGGATCTCGCCCGCCGCCACCGACAGGCTCGCCCCGCGCACGATCGGCAGCCCGGGCTCGTAGCCGGCGACGAGGTCCTCGACGACGAGCGCCGCGCTCATGCCGGCGCCCCGCCGAGATAGGCCTCGACCACGCGCGGGTCGGCGCGCACGGCGTCGGGCGATCCCTCGACCAGCACGCGGCCATGCGCCATCACCAAGACGCGGCCACACAGGCGCATGACCATCTCGAGGTTGTGCTCGATCAGGACGAAGGTGACGCCGAGCCGGTTGAGCTCCACGATGCGGTCGCAGATGGATTCGAGCAGCCGCGGCGCGACGCCCGCGGCCGGCTCGTCGAGCAGGACGACGCGCGGCTCCGCCGTCATCACGCGCGCGAGCTCGAGCAGCTTGCGCTGGCCGCCGGACAGCACGCGCGCCGGCCGCGCCGCGAGCGGCTCGAGGCCAACGAAGCGGATCCAGTGCATGGCGCGCTCGCGGTTGCGCCGCTCCTCGGCCGCGACGCGGCCGGGGGAGAACCAGTTGCGCCAGAAGACCTCGCCGCTCTGGTCCTTCGACGCGAGCATGACGTTCTCCAGCACGCTGGTCTCGGGGAACGGGCGCGGGATCTGGAAGGTGCGCGCGAGGCCCAGCGCGAAGACGCGGTCGGGCGGCAGCCCCGCGACGGGGACGCCCTCGAGCTCGATCGACCCCGCGTCCGGGCGCAGCGCGCCGGACAGGCAGTTGAAGAGCGTGGTCTTCCCGGCGCCATTCGGGCCGATCAGGCCCAGCATCTCGCCGCGCGCGACCGAGAAGCCGACGCCATCGACGGCGCGGACGCCACCGAAGGACTTGACGATGTCGCGGACGCTCAGCATTGAGGTCGACGAGATAGCGGCTCGCCACGAGCCGGGCAATCCCGACGGTCGCGAGGACAGGCATGGCGGACGATGGCTTCGAGCTCCACGACCTCCGCGTCGAGGTCGTCGCCCCGGCGGAGGGCCGGGTGCTGTGCGGCGCAAGTCCCGGCGACCATTTCGAGCTCCGCGGCGAGATGCTGCACCTGCCTCCGGGCCAGGGCTTCTCGATCTATTCGCTCGCGGCCCTGCTGCCGCTGCTGCCCGCCAAGCAGCGGCAGACGCATCCCAACGACTGGATGACGACCGATGCGGAGGTCGCCTGCCCCGACCCGAACTGCGCGACGCGCTTCCGGATCACGAGGCTCGGCATGCGGCGCTTCAGCCACGCGCAGGTGACCGCCGTGAAGCTGCCCGCGCGGGAGGGCTGACATGGCCATCGAGACGACGGAGATCGCCCCCGGCTACCGCATCTCGCGCATCCTGCGCGGCGGCTGGCAGCTCGCCGGCGGGCACGGGGCGGTCGAGCGCGAGCGCGCCCTCGCCGACATGTTCGCCTTCGTCGACGCGGGCGTGAACGTGTTCGACTGCGCCGACATCTACACCGGGGTCGAGGAGACGATCGGCGAGTTCCGCCGGCGCCTCGGCGCGGAGCGCGGCCCCGAGGCGCTGCGCGCCTTCCATGTCCACACGAAGTTCGTCCCCGACTGGGACGCGCTGGACACGATCGACGCGGCCTATGTCGGCAGGATCGTGGACCGCTCGCGCGCGCGGCTCGGCATGGACCGGCTCGACCTCGTGCAGTTCCACTGGTGGAACTACGCCTCGCCGCGCCTCGCCGAGGCCGGCCGCATCCTCGCCGGCCTCCAGCGCGAGGGACGCATCGCGCATGTCGGTGGCACCAACTTCGACGCGCCGCGCGCGCGCCTGCTCTTCGACGCGGGCGTCGAGCTCGCGACGATGCAGGTGCAGTACTCGCCGCTCGACACGCGGCCAGCCGGGCCGATGAGCGGGCTCTGCGCCGCCACCGGCATGAAGCTGCTCTGCTACGGCACCCTCGCGGGTGGCTTCCTCTCCGACGCCTGGCTCGGCCGCGCCCGCCCCGAGGCGCCCACGAACCGCTCGCTCGTCAAGTACCTGCTGGTGATCGACGAGTTCGGCGGCTGGGACCTCTTCCAGGACCTGCTCGCGACGCTCGCCGCCATCGGCGCGCGGCATGGCGTCGACATCGCCGCGGTGGCGCTGCGCTGGACCCTCGACCAGCCGCATGTCGCCGGCGCGATCGTCGGCGCGCGCTACGCCGACCGCCTCGCCGGCACGCTGTCGGCCTTCTCCTTCCGCCTCGACGCCGACGACCGCGCCGCGATCGACGCCGTGCTCGCGCGGCGCAAGGGGCCGGCCGGGGACTGCTACGACCTCGAGCGCGACCGCGACGGTCCGCATGGCCGGATCATGAAGTACAACCTGAACTCCGGCTGAGCGACGCGGCTTCCGCCCGGGCCGGGCTTGGCTTATTGGTTGCAGGGACCGTTTTCGCCGAGGACCCAAGGAGATCCCATGCGCCATTCCGTCTTCCTGGCCGCCGCGCTCGCCGCGGCCACGCTGCCCGCCGCCGCGCAGGCCCAGCAGGCCGCCTGCACGCACACCGTCGGCATGGTGGTGTCGCTCACGGGCCCCGCCGGGCGCTTCGGCCAGGCGGCCTCGAAGTCGGCCGAGCTCGCCTTCCGCGACATCAACGCCGCGGGCGGCGCTGCCGGGTGCAACCTCGCCATCGACCTGCGCGACGCCCAGTCCCAGGGCTCGGTCGCCGTCGACCAGGCGCGCCAGCTCGTTGACCTGCGCCGCGTGCCGGCGATCCTCGGCGGCATCATCTCGTCGGTGTCGATCCCGATCGTGACCTCGGTGACCGGCTCGGCGGGCGTGGTGCAGATCTCCCCCGCCTCGTCCTCGCCGACGCTCACGAAGCTCGCCGCGGAGGGCCAGACGCGCGGGATCTTCTTCCGCACCATCACGTCGGACGCGCTGCAGGGCGTCGCGGCGGCGAAGTACGCGATCGACCAGGGGCTGAAGCGCCTCGCGATCATCCACGTGAACAACGACTTCGGCGTCAACATGGTCGCGGAATTCGGCCGCGCCTTCCGGGCGCTGGGCGGCGAGATCGTGTCCACCACGCCCTACAACCAGGGCGCCGCCTCCTACGCGCCCGAGGTCACCAACGCGCTCAAGGGCGAGCCGCCGGCGCTCTACCTCGTCGCGTACCCGGGCGACGGCACGAACATCGCGCGCACCTGGATCTCGCAGGGCGGCAAGCCCGTCTTCCTGCTCAACGACGGCATGAACAGCGCCGACTTCATCCGCGATGTCGGCCCGCGCTTCCTCGAGAACGCCTATGGCACGTCCTCGGGCACGGTGCGCACGCCCTCGACGGAATACTTCGCGGGCGCCTATCCGCAGATGTCCGGCGGCTTCGACGCGAACGCCCCGGCCGCCGACCGCGCCTACGACGCGGCGGCCATCCTCGGCCTCGCGATCGCGCGCGCGGGCAAGGCGGAATCCGCCGCCATCCGCGACGCGATCCGGCAGGTCACCGGCGGCGAGGGCGAGGCCATCCACGCGGGCCCGGACCAGTTCCGCCGCGCGATGCAGCTCATCCGCGAGGGCAAGCCCATCCGCTATGTCGGCGTGATCGGCCCGGTGGCCTTCGACCAGAACGGCGACATCACCGGCCCCTTCCGCAAGTGGCGGATCCAGAACGGCCAGGTCGTCACCGTCGGCGAGATGGGCATCGACGAGGTCAACGCCGTGAAGGCGCAGCTGCCGCGCTGAGCGGCACGCCGATGGCGCCCAATCCAGCCGCGCCGCCGCGCGTCGAGCTCGCGCCCGGGCTGTCGATCCCTCGGCTCGTCACCGGCCTCTGGCAGGTGGCGGACCTCGAGCGTGGCGGCCGCGCGCTCGACCCGGAGCGCGCGGCCGACGACCTGGCCGCCTACGCCGCCGAGGGCTTCGACGCCTTCGACATGGCCGACCACTACGGCAGCGCGGAGGTCATCGCGGGCCGGCTCCTCGCGCGCGCGGCGCCGCCGGGCGGGCGCCGGCCCGTCGCCTTCACGAAATGGTGTCCCGAGCCAGGGCCCATGCCGCGCGAGGCCGTGCGCGCGGCCGTCGACCTCGCGCGGCGGCGGCTCGGCGTCGAGCGCATCGACCTGATGCAGTTCCACTGGTGGAACTACGCGCATCCCGCCTATCTCGACGCGATGCACGAGCTGTCGCGGCTGCGCGACGAAGGCGCGATCGCGCACCTTGGCACCACCAACTTCGACACCGACCACCTGCACCTGCTCTGGCGCGACGGCGTGCGCATCGCCTCCAACCAGGCCTGCTTCTCGCTGCTCGACCGCCGCGCGGCGGAGGACATGTCGGCCTTCTGCGCCGCCAGCGGCACGCGGCTCCTCGCCTACGGCACGCTGGCAGGCGGCTTCCTGTCCGAGCGCTGGCTTGGCAGGCCGGACCCGGGCATCGACGGGATCGGCGACTGGAGCAAGATGAAGTATCGCCGCTTCATCGAGGCGGCAGGCGGCTGGGACGCGTTCCAGGCGATACTCGAGGCGGCCGGCGCGGTCGCGCGGCGCCACGGCGTGTCGATCGCCAACGTCGCGACGCGCTGGGTGCTCGACCACCCGGCGGTCGCAGCCGTGATCGTCGGCGCGCGTCTTGGCGAGCGCGAGCACCGCGCGGACAACCTGCGCTGCTTCGCCTTCGCCCTCGACGCCGAGGACCATGCGCGCCTCGACGCCGCCTTCGCGCGCACGTCCCGCATTCCCGGGGATTGCGGCGACGAGTACCGCCGGCCGCCGTTCCTGACCGCCTCGGGGGACCTGAGCCACCACCTCGCCGCGCAGGTCCTTCCCTATGCGGCGACGCGATCGGGCGGCCGCCTGCGCGTCGATACCGGCAGCATGTGGGAGCCGCTCTGCGGCTACAGCCGCGCCGTGCGCGCGGGCAGCCGCATCCTCGTCAGCGGCACCACGGCGACGCATGGCGCCGGGCGGGTGGTCTGCCCCGGCGACCCGCGCGGGCAGGCCGTCTACATCCTCGACAAGATCACGGCGAGCATCGCCGCGCTAGGCGGCTCGCCGGACGACGTCGTCCGCACGCGCATCTACCTCGCGAACGCGGACGACTGGGAGGCGGTGGGCCGCGCGCACGGCCGCCATTTCGCGCAGGCCCGCCCGGCCAACACGCTGCTCGAGGTGTCGCGCCTGGTCGGCGACTACCTCGTGGAGATCGACGCCGAGGCCGAGCTCGCGCGCGACTGAGCGGCATCGGCCTCGCCATCGACGCCGACGCGGGCGCCCTCTATATGTCGATCCCGATGAAGCCACTCGCGCTCACCATGGGCGAACCCGCCGGGATCGGCGCCGAGATTGCCGCGGGCGCCTGGCGCCTGCTGCGCGACGGCGGGCCGTGCTTCGTGCTGCTCGACGACGCGCGCC
>JBEGVV010000170.1:0-16341 GCA_041178225.1 Pseudomonadota bacterium
GCGGGCCGCGTCGCGACGCGGCGCGTCGTGCTCGGCGCCATCGCGGGCGGTCGCGCGGAGGTCGCGAGCGGCCTCGCCGAGGGCGAGAGCGTCGTGCTGCGCGCCGGCGCCTTCCTGCGCGACGGCGACGCGGTGCGCGAGGTCAGGCAGCCGCGATGAGGCTCGACGTCTCCGCCTGGGCGATCCGCAACCCGATCCCGCCGATCGTCCTCTTCCTCGTGCTGGGCGTGCTGGGCGTCGTCGCGTTCCGCGGCCTGCCGATCACGCTCTTCCCCAACATCGACATCCCCATCGCGACGGTGACGGTGACGCAGGCCGGGGCCGCGCCCGAGGAGCTCGAGAAGCAGGTCACGCGCAGGATCGAGGACGCCGTCGCGGGCATCGCCGGCGTCAAGCACGTCATCTCGAAGGTGACCGACGGCCAGTCGCTGACCACCATCGAGTTCCGCATCGAGACGCGCATCGACCGCGCGGTCAGCGACGTCAAGGACGCGATCGCCAGGATACGCTCCGACCTGCCGCGCGCCATCGACGAGCCGATCGTGCAGCGGCTCGACGTCGCGGGCCTGCCGATCGTCGTCTACGCGGCGGACTCGCCCGCGCGCTCGATCGAGGAGCTGTCGTGGTTCGTCGACGACGTGGTGATCCGCCGCCTGCAGGCGCTGCGCGGCGTCGGCTCGGTCGAGCGCATCGGCGGGGCGACGCGCGAGATCCGCGTGCTGCTGGATCCCGCGCGGCTGGCGGCGCTGGGCGTCACCGCGGCCGAGGTGAACCGCCAGCTGCGCGCCACGCGCGTGGACCTCGCCGGCGGACGCGTCGAGCTCGGCGGCCAGGAGCAGGCCGTGCGCACGCTTGCCGCGGCGAGCCGCATCGCGCAGCTCGAGGAGACCAAGCTCGTCATCGGCGGCGGGCGCACGCTGCGCCTCGCGGACGTCGCGACGATCGAGGATGGCATCGCCGAGCCGCGCAGCTTCGCCCGGCTCGACGGGCGCCCGGTCGTGGCCTTCGCGATCTCCCGCGCGCGCGGCGCGAGCGACGCCACCGTGACCGAGGCGGTGGAGAAGGAGCTCGCCGCGATCCGCGGGGCCAATCCCGGGACGGCCTTCGCCGCGATCGACGGGACGGTGCGCTACACGCTTGGCAACTACCGCTCGGCGATGCGCGCGCTCGTCGAGGGATCGGTCCTCGCGGTTCTCGTGGTCTTCGCCTTCCTGCGCGACCTGCGCGCCACCATCATCTCGGCGGTCGCGCTTCCACTGGCCGCGATCCCCGCCTTCTGGGCGATGAGCGCGCTCGGCTTCTCGCTCAACCTCGTCAGCCTGCTCGCGATCACGCTGGTCACCGGCATCCTGGTCGACGACGCGATCGTCGAGGTCGAGAACATCGTCCGGCACATCCGCATGGGGAAGTCGCCCTACCGCGCCGCGCTGGAGGCGGCGGACGAGATCGGCCTCGCGGTCATCGCCATCACCCTCACCATCGTCGCGGTCTTCGCGCCGGTGAGCTTCATGGGCGGCATCCCGGGCCAGTACTTCATGCAGTTCGGCCTGACCGTGGCCGCGGCGGTGCTGTTCTCGCTGCTCGTGGCGCGGCTGCTGACGCCGCTGCTCGCCGCCTACTTCATGCGCCCCGACGCGCGGCCCGAGCACGAGGGGCGCCTGACCGCGGCCTATGCCCGGATCCTCGGCTGGTCGGTGCGCCGGCGCTACGCGGCGGTCGCCGTCGGAATGGCGCTCTTCGCGGCGTCGATCGCGAGCACGCGGCTGCTGCCCTCCGGCTTCCTGCCGCCAGAGGACAAGGCGCGCTCGATCTTCGCGATCGAGCTGCCGCCGGGCGCAAGGCTCGCCGACGCCGAGGCGATGTCCGACCGCATCCTCGAGCGGCTGCGCACGCTGCCCGAGGTCGCGAGCGTCTTCGTCGATGGCGGGCGCGTGCTCGGCTCGGGCCAGGAGGTCCGCAAGGCCTCGGTCGTCGTGAACTTCGTGCCCAAGGACCAGCGCGCGCGCAGCCAGGCCGTGCTCGAGCAGGCCGTGGGCGCGATCCTCGCCGACATCCCGGACATCCGCTTCTGGACCGTCAAGGACAACGGCCAGCGCGCGCTGACGCTGCTCGTGGTCGGAAGCGACCCGAAGGCGGTGGAGGATGGCGCGCGCGCCCTCTACGCCGAGATGCGCCGCCTGCCGCTGCTCGCCAACGCCACCTCCACCATCCCGCTCGACCGGCCGGAGCTGCGCGTCGTGCCGCGCGGCGAGCTCGCCGCCGCGCTCGGCGTGTCCACCGACGCGATCTCCGAGACGGTGCGCATCGCCACGATCGGCGACGCGGGCGGCAACCTCGCGCGCTTCGACGCGGGCGATCGCCTCGTCCCGATCCGCGTCCAGCTGGAGGAATCCGCGCGCGGCGACACGCGCCTCGTCGACACGCTGCGCCTGCCCGCGCGCGACGGCACGACCGTGCCGCTCGCCACGGTGGCGTCCTTCGAGCTCGGCCGCGGCATCACCAGCATCGACCGCTACGACCGCGCGCGGCGCATCGCGCTTGAGGCCGACCTGCGCGGCACCGACGCGCTCGGCGCGGCGATCGCCTCGGTGCGCGCCAGCGAGGCCGCGCGGGCGCTGCCGCCCGGCGTCGAACTGCGCCAGTCCGGCGACGCCGAGGTGATGGCCGAGGTCTTCGCCGGCTTCGCCTTCGCCATGGGGGCCGGGCTGCTGATGGTCTATGGCGTCATGGTCCTCCTCTTCCGGGGCTTCCTGCAGCCGCTGACCATCCTGTTCTCGCTGCCGCTGTCGATCGGCGGGGTGATCCTCGGCCTGCTGCTCACCGGCAACGCGATCAGCATGCCCGTCGTCATCGGCATCCTGATGCTCATGGGCATCGTGACCAAGAACGCCATCCTGCTGGTCGACTTCGCCGTCGAGGCGATCGCGCGTGGCATGCCGCGCGACGAGGCGATCGTCGAGGCCGGGCGCAAGCGCGCGCGGCCGATCGTGATGACCACGATCGCCATGATCGCGGGGATGGTGCCGGCGGCGCTCGCGCTCGGCGATGGCGGGGAGTTCCGCGCGCCGATGGCGATCGCGGTGATCGGCGGCCTCGCCGTGTCGACGCTGCTCTCGCTGCTCTTCGTCCCCGCGGCGTTCTGCGTCGTCGACGACGTCGAGCGCGGGATCGCGCGGCGGCTGCGCCCCCTTGCCGGGCCGACCGACGAGCCGCCGGTGCCGCTTGACGCCGACGCCCGCCGGGAGGCTTGATCCGGCAACCTTGCGACGCGAAGGCCGCGCCCCATGACCGAGCAGCGACAGCCACCCCGCTACCGCCTCCTCGAGCCAGGCGACCCGGCGCCCTGGTTCGTGCAGCGCTCGACCAGCGCCGAGCGCTACCATTTCGACACCGCCGCCGGGCGCTGGATCGTCATGTGCTTCCTCGCGTCCGCGGGCGACGCGGCGGGTCGCGAGGCGCTGCGCGTCTGCGAGACCTGCGCCGACCTCTTCGACGACCGCTTCGCGAGCTTCTTCGGCATCAGCCTCGACCCCGAGGACGAGCGCCTTGGCCGGCTCGTGCAGCGCCTGCCCGGCATCCGCCATGTCTGGGACCGCGACGCGCAGGCGAGCCGCGCCTATGGTTGCGTGCCCGTCGACCCGACGCCGGGCCGCATCGAGGCGCTGCGACGCTGGGTCGTGCTGGACCCGATGCTGCGCGTGCGCCACGTCCTGCCCTTCCAGGGACCGGATGCGGGGCGCGCCGCGATGGAGCGCATCCTGCGAGCGCTGCCCCCGCCGGCGATGCACTCCGGGATCGAGGGCCACGCCCCGGTCCTCGTCCTGCCGGATGTCTTCGAGCCGGCGTTCTGCCGCCACCTCGTGTCGCTGCACGAGGCCCATGGCGGCGAGGATTCCGGCTTCATGCGCGAGGTCGACGGAAGGACCGTCGCGGTCAGGGACTACGCGCACAAGCGGCGCAGCGACTACCTGGTCGAGGACGAGGCGCTCATGGAGGCGACGCGCCAGCGCGTGCGCCGGCGCATCGTCCCGGAGATACGCAAGGCGCACCAGTTCCTCGTCACGCGCATGGAGCGCTACATCGTGGCCTGCTACGACGGCTCCACGAACGACCATTTCCGCCCGCATCGCGACAACACGACGCGCGGCACCGCGCATCGGCGCTTCGCCGTGTCGATCGCCCTCAACGACGGCTACGAGGGCGGCGAGCTGGTCTTCCCGGAATTCGGGCCGCGGCGCTACAAGGTGGGTGCCGGCACGGCGATCGTCTTCTCCTGCTCGCTGCTCCACACGGTGCTGCCGGTGACGGCGGGGCGGCGCTACATGTTCCTGCCCTTCCTCTACGACGACGAGGCCGCGCGCCAGCGCGAGGCGAACAACGAATTCCTCGGCGAGGGCATAGGCCAGTACAGCAGCACGCCCTCGCCCTGAGGGGCGCGCCGCGATTGAAGCGCCGGCGCGCGGCCGGTAGCGTCGGCGCGCCAACGACAGGGGGAATGCGATGGCCACCGGCTTCCACGGGATCTACCCGATCCTCTACGCCTTCTTCGACGCGCAGGGCCGGCTCGACCGCGGCGCCATGCGCGCGCAGGTCGAGGCCTGCGTCCGGCACGGCGCGCATGGCCTCGCCGTGCTCGGCCTCGCGACGGAGACCTACAAGCTGCAGACGCCGGAGCGCCGCCAGGTGCTCGAATGGGCGGCGGAGGACCTGCGCGGGCGCATCCCGCTCGCGGTGACCATCGCCGAGCCCTCGGTCGCCGGCCAGGTCGAGTTCGCGCGCGCCGCGAAGTCGGTCGGCGCGTCCTGGGTGATCCTCCAGCCGCCGCCGGCGCCCGGCCTGCCGGAGATCGAGTACGTGCGCTTCTTCGGCGCCGTGGCGGATAAGTGCGAGCTGCCGCTCGCGGTGCAGAACGCCGCGGGGCTGATCGCGGTGTCGCTGTCGAACGCCGGGCTGGTGGCGCTCAACCGCAACCACCCCAACGTGTCGCTGCTCAAGGGCGAGGGCCCGGTGATCGGCATCCAGCGGCTGGTCGAGGAGACGCGGGGCGTCTTCGACATCTTCAACGGCCGCGCCGGGCTCGAGCTCACGGACAACCTGCGCGCGGGCTGCGCGGGCATGATCCCCGCGCCGGAATGCTTCGACGTGCAGGTGCGCATCTACGAGCTGATGCGGCAGGGCACGCCCGAGGCGGAGGCGGAGGCCGAGCGCCTCTACCGCGAGATCCTGCCGCTCATCACGCTGCTGATGACCACGATCGAGAACTTCCTGTGCTACGGCAAGCGGATCGTCGCGCGGCGCCTCGGCATCGCCGAGGTCCATGGCCGCGCGCCGTTCCAGTCGCCGACGCCCTTCGGCCTCGCCGCGGTGGAGCGCGCCTCGGCATTCCTCAAGCCCTACGAGGCCTGAGAGCAGGGCAGGCGGGTCAGCGCGGCGACAGGCGGAAGCGCGTGTCGCCGTCGCGCTCGACCTGGGCGACGAGGTCGACCTCCCAGTCCAGGTAGCCCTTCATCGCCTGCTCGACCCCGGCCTCCTTGTCGTAGGGCCGGTACCAGACGTCGATCGCCTCGTCCGCCATCGCGGTGGCGCCGCGCTCCAGCGGCAGGCCCGCCGCCTTCCAGCCGCGCGTGCCCCCGAGCAGGACGCGCGCGTCCCGCCCCGCGAGTTCCGGCAGGGCAAGGCGCGCGAGCACGCCGTCGGACGAGGTCAGCACGATCGCCAGGCCCGCGGGCAGCCGCGCGAGCGCGCGGTCCAGCCGGCCGCGCATCGCCCAGGAGGCGCCAGGCACGTGGCCGTCGCGGTAGCGCAGGCTGGTGTCGAGGTCGACGACGCAGGCCCTGCCGGTGTCGAGCATCGCCTTCAGCGCCGGGGGATCGACGAAGTCGCAGGCGATCGCGCCGAGGCCGGGCACGTGCACGGGCTCGGGGCCGGTGACGAGGTCCTGGCCATCGAGCGCGCGGTCGAGGACATGCACCTCCCAGCCGAGCTGGTGGAGCCAGGACGCGGTCATGATCGAGCGCGTGCCGGTGTCGCAGGCGAGCACGATGCGCGCGCCCAGCGTGCCGACATAGCGGTCGGTCGCCTGCACGAGCTGCCCGCCCGGCGCGGAGCGGAAGCCCGGCAGGTGGCCGGCCTCGTATTCGCGCGGGTCGCGCACGTCGAAGCGGAAGAGCGTGCGGCGGTCGGATTCCTCCTCGAAGGCGGCGAGCGCCGCGCGGTCGACGAAGGTCAGCGCGAAGCGGCGCGCCACCGCGTCGGCCGCGGCGCGCGCGCGCGCCTTCGCGGCGGGCCCGGGCTCGGGCGCGTGGCGCGTCGCGCCGCGCTCGAGCTCGAGCCCGGCGAGGTGCCAGCCCATCGTGCCGTTCTTGAGCGCCACGACGCGGTTGGGCACGCCGGCGTTGATGAGCGACTGCGCGCCGATGATCGAGCGCGTGCGTCCCGCGCAGTTGACGACGACGAAGGTCGCGGGGTCGGGCGCCACCTCGAAGATGCGATGCACGAGCTCGGCACCCGGGCAGTCGAGGCCGCCGGGGATGTTCATCTTGCGGTACTCGTCCATCGGGCGCGAATCGAGGATCACCATCTTCCCGCCCGCGGCGGCGAGCGCCGCGATCTCCGCGGCCTCCATGCGCGGCGTGCCGTCATGGTGCTCGACGATCTCGCCGAAGGCCTTGCTCGGCACGTTGATGCCGGTGAAGACCTCGTATCCCGCGGCGCGCCAGGCCGCGAGCCCGCCACCGAGGATCGAGACGTCGCGATAGCCTGCATGGGCGAGGCGACGCGCGGCGCGGCGCGCGACCACGCCATCGCCGCCATCCATAACCACCACGGGCGCGGCGCGGCGCGGGGCCAGCGCGGCCACGCGCATCTCCAGCCTCGAGAGCGGCAGGGAATTGGCCCAGAAGAGATGGCCCTCCGCGAACTCGCCCTCCTCGCGCACGTCGAACAGCGCGAGTTCAGTGCCCGCGCGCAGCATGCGCTTGAGCGCCGCGGGCACCACGACGGGCGCGCCGATCGTCGGGCTGGCCGGAAAGACCGCGTAGGCGCCGCCATCGCCGTGCTGGAAGGCGATGCGCCCCGGCAGGTCCTCGAGGCTGAGCCCGTACATGTGCAGGTGCAGGCTGGGCTGGTCGCCCACGACCTCGATCGTGTGGAAGTCGTCGGGCAGGAAGCCGACCGCGCTGCCCTGCCGCACCGTGTGCTCGCCGGTGCGGCGCAGCCTGCCCTGGCCGGGCGTCGCGCGGTCGTCGACGCGCTCGTAGAAGACGTTGTGCTCGTCGCCATGCACGCCCGCGATCACGGCCCAGGTCGTGTGGTTGTGCGGCGGCTGCGCCTTGCCCGGCATGCCGGCCGAGGCGTAGAGCGCGAAGCGCCGGTCGGCGTCCTCCGACAGGCGGTAGATCTCGCCATGCTTGCCCGCGGGCACCGGGAAATGCTCGAGCGGGAAGAGGCCCGCGCGGCGGCCCAGCGCGACCAGCTCGGACTTGATGCGCTCGATCGCCTCGCGCGTCGCGCCATGGCGACGCTCGATCTCGCGCACGCGCGCGACGGTCTCGGCGACGGCGGCGGCGCGCAGCTGGGAAACGTCCATGCCCCCTCCTCCTCGTGTCGTCGCTCCCCAATAATCGGATCCAGACAACCATTTCCATGAAATAGTTGTCTGGATCGGAATTCGCGGGGCGGGGTTCAACCCGGCCCTGCCGGCGCCGTGCGGCAGGACGGGCAGGACGCGGGGCGCGTCGTCGATCTGGATCGCGCGGTCGCGAAGGCCTAGCGTCCGCGCAGGAGACATGCCCGGGGAGAGGCGACCATGAAACGCGCGATCGCGACGCTTGCCTTCGTTGCCACGCTTGCCGCCGGCGCCATGCCAGCGCGCGCGCAGGAGGCCTTCCCCGCGCGGCCGATCACGATGATCGTGCCCTTCGCCGCGGGCGGCACGTCGGATGTCATCGCGCGCCTCGTCGCCGAGCGCATGGGCCAGGTGCTCGGCCAGAGGATCCTCACCGAGAACGTCGCCGGCGCGGGCGGCGCGACCGGCCTCACGCGCGCGGCCCGTGCGCGGCCCGATGGCTACACCATCGCCATCGGCAATGTCGGCACCAACGCCGCCGCCTACACGATCTATCCAGACCTGCAATACACGCCGGCCTCCTTCGCGGCGATCGGCCTGGTCGCGAAGACCATGCCCGCCATCGGCCTCCGGAAGGACTTCCCCGCCGCCGACGCGCGCGCCTTCCTCGACTTCGCGCGCGCCAACCCGGGCAAGGTGACGCTCGGCCACGCGGGCGTCGGCTCGTCGAACTACATCATCTGCCGGCAGTTCCTCGCGGCGACGCGCATCGAGGTGACGCTCGTCAGCTATCGCGGCGCGGCGCCCGCGCTCAACGACCTGATGGCCGGGCATCTCGACGCCACCTGCGACACCGCGACCTCCCTGGCGGGCTCCATCACCGGCGGCACGGCGCGCGGGCTCGTGGTCGCCTCCGCCCAGCGCCTGCCGACGCTGCCGGACGTGCCGACCTCTTCGGAAGGAGGCATCCCGGAATTCCAGGGCGAGGGCTGGAACGCGCTCTTCGCGCCGCGGGACACGCCGGGCCCGGTCGTCGCCCGGCTCAACGAGGCGCTGCGCAAGGCGTCCGAGGACCCTGCCTATCGCAGGCGCCTCTCGGAGCTCTCCGCGGTGATCGCGTCGGGCGAGGAGTTCGATCCCGCCCATGTCGACGCGCTCGTCCCGCGCGAGGTCGAGAAGTACCGCAGGCTCCTGCGCGACTGAGCCGCGCCGCGGCCGGGGCGCGCCGTCAGCGCCGCGGCGCCCAGGCCTTCAGCCCGGCCACCAGCGCCACGCCCAGCGCGCTCTTGAGCAGCGTCGCGAGGAGGAAGGGCGCCACGCCGACCAGCCAGGCCTTCTCGACGCCGATGGCGGTCGCGAGCCAGGCGAGGCCGAAGGCGAAGATCACGGCATGGCCCGCGAGCATCGCCGCGGCGAGGCGCAGGAGGCCGCCCTGGCCGATGGCACCGGCCAGCCAGGCGGCGGCGAGGAAGCCCGCGAGGTAGCCGCCGGTCGGTCCCGCCATGTAGGCGATGCCGACGCCACGCTCGGGCGTGTCGGCGAAGACCGGCAGGCCGATCGCGCCCTGCAGCAGGTAGAGCGCCACCGTCGCTGCGCCGAGCCGGCTGCCATAGGCCACGCCCAGCACCAGCACGACCATGGTCTGCATGGTCATCGGCACGGGATGGAAGGGGACCTTCAGCTTCGCCGACAGCGTCAGCAGCACCGATCCCGCGAGCGCGAGGAGCACGGCGCGCAGCAGGCCACGGCCGTCGCGGACGGAGCCGACGAGGAGTTCGGGAAGCCTAGCGTCGCGGACGGGAGAGGACATCTTGCGGGCACCATGCGAGGGATACGTGGGTCGCGAGGCTATCATCGCGACTCGCGCCGCTGCAAAGCAGCGCCGCCTGCGCCCCGCCAGCGCCGCTGGCGGGATGCAGGCGGTGCCCCGGACGTTCAGCCGGCCTTGGGCGGGTGGTGGATGGCGCAGAGCTTGTGGCCGTCGGGATCGCGCACGTAGGCGATGTAGTAGCCGGCCTTGCGCGTGCCCGGCGGGTCCTCGGCCGCCTGCCCGCCATTGGCGAGTGCCGCGGCGTGGAAGGCGTCGACCAGGGCGCTCGAGGCGCACTTGAAGCCGATGGTGAAGCCATTGGCGACGGTCGCCGGCTTGCCGTCGATGGGCTGCGTCACCGCGAACACGTTGCCCTCGTGGCGGTAGAAGAGCCGCACATGCCCCGAGGCCGAGGTGTTGCGCGTCGCGGCCCCCGCGCCGATCGCGCCGAGGACGGCGTCGTAGAAGCGCTGCGAGCGCTCGATGTCGTTGGAGCCGACCATGACGTGGTTGAGCATTCTTCTCGCGCCTCCTGAGCGCCACTTGACGATGCCCCGATCCTAGCGCGCAAGCGCGTCCCGGTGGACACGGCGCGTGCCGGCCGCCGCGGATCGCGCCACGCCCCTCAATAGGCGGCGAGGTCGTCCTCGGAATCGACCTCGCCCCACTCGCCGCGATGGGCGATGGCCGCCACGGCGACGCGGCCGGCGGAGACGACGAGCTGCAGCGTCCCAGTCATGTGCATCCGGTCGCGGGCCTCGGCCGTCATGCCAGCGCGGATCCGGCCGACCTCCTGCCAGGCCGCGGGCGTGAACCGGAGGAGCCCCATGTACTGGCCCTGCACCTCGGCGACCGAGGAGGGCTTCCCGCCGATCTCCACGAGGTTCCCCGCCGCGTCGATGCGGAACGTCTCCGCGTCGGCGAGCGGATCCTCGAAGCGTCGCTTCCAGAGCGCCAGCCAATCCGGGTCATAGGTGATGGCGAGAGACGCATCGCAGCCCGCCAGCGAGGAGACCGCCTCCGGCCCGTAGAAGATGTCGGAATAGGTGACGACGCATGGTCCCTGCGAGAGCCACTCCGAGGCGCATTCCAGCGAGGAGACCATGTTGGTGCGCTGCCAGGCCGGGTTGTGGAACTCGCGCAGTCCGCGCGACGCCAGCATCTCGCGGCGATAGCCAGTGACGATCCCGATCTCGCGGATGCCGGCGCCGCGCAGCGCCTCGAGCTGCCATTCCAGCAGGGGCCTGCCGCGCAGCGGCACCAGGCATTTCGGGCGCTCGTCGGTGAGCTGGCGCATGCGGCTGCCGCGGCCCGCGGCGAGGATGATCGCCCTCACGTCGCGGCCCCCGTGCCGAAGAGCCGGCGCGCGAGCCGCAGGTCGGCGGCGTCGAAGCCGTGCTCCCGCTCGGGATGCCACATGATCGCGACGATGCGGCCATCGTCGGTCGCGGCCATCTCGACCGTGCCGTCGGGCGCCCATGCCTGCGCCCGCCATCCCGGGGGCAACGCCGCCACCGCCCATGCATGGAAGCTGTTCACCTCGGCGGGGCCGTCGCCGGAGAGCCCGTGGCGCGAGGCCACGTGGCCCTCGACGCGGGCCAGGACGCCGCCTGCCTCGTGGACGAGGAACTGCATGCCGCGGCACACGCCAAGGACGCCCCTCCGGTGCTCGCGCGCCATGCACACGAGGGCGCGCTCGGTCGCGTCGCGCTCCGGCGCGTCGCCGCCGAGCGCGGCAAGGTCGTTGCCCCCGGACAGGAGAAGGCCGGCCGCAGGGAGCGAGCGGTAGAGCGCGATGGCCATGTCCGGGTCGTTGGGTACCGGCACCGGCATCGCGCCGGCGGCGGCGAGGAATGCCGACATGCGCTGGTCGAGCGCGTCGCGTCGCTCCCCGCGGGATGCGACGATGTCCACGCGCTGCGTGACCAGCACCGGCGTCAAGCGATCACCTCGACGCGGCGGTTGCCGCAGTCGATGTCGAGCCGCCTTGCCTTCGACCATTTCTCGAACAGAACCTCGCCGGCGCCGATCACGGCGGGCAGGCCAAGCTCGTTGGCCCGGATCGCCATGTGCGAGTTGGCGCCGCCATAGGCGGTGACGAGCCCCGCGATCGGGTGCGCGAACAGCCAGTCGAAGCCCGGGTCGGCGCTGGGGATGAGGACGATCCTGCCAGCCAGGCGGTCGCGCTCGCCATGGGTGCAGGCCTCGGCGCTGACGCGGCGCTGCGTGATGTAGTTCGGCTCGCCCGGCAGGCGCTCGAACTCCCACGCATCGCGCGGCGAGGTGACGAGCGGCGGCATCGCGAGATGGCGCGTCTGCGCATGGCGGCGGGCGCCCTGCTCGATGCTGCGCGCCAGGACGTCGCGGCGGTCGCAGGCGGAGGCGTGCATCTCGAGGAACGCGCCGACATGGGCGTAGGAGAGGTCCTCGGTGGAGAAGCCGAGGCGCGCGCCGGTCTCGGCCATCAGCGCCAGCGCGTCGCTCAGGTTCCGCGTGAAGACGAACTTGGCGTATTCGCGCAGCTCGATGCCCGCCTGCAGGAAGTCGAACAGCCCGACGACGTCGTGCTCGAGCCCGTGCTCCTGGAGCAGGCGGCTGATCTCGCGCATCTGCGGCAGCGAGAGCGCGAACTCGGGCCGCGACGCGTGGGGGTCGGCCCGCTCGCCCTGGCCGGCGCCGAAATAGAGCCCGGGCGCCTCGTCGTAGCGCGGCGAGAGGATGTCGTAGGTCCCGGGCCGCAGGTGGCCGTAGCGGCCCAGGAACGTGCTCCGGTCGAGCGTCGACAGGTCGCGTGGCAGCTGGCTGCTGACGGTGTCGAGGCTCCGCATGAAGCGGTCGTAGTCGTCGCGGCTCAGGACCCCGGAAGCGACGAGCGAGCGCAGGATCTGGACGGCGATGAAGCCTGCCCGCGCGAGCCCGGCGAAGGGCAGCGTGCCGTAGCGCTTGCAATCCTCGAGGAGCCAGTAGATGCGCGAGACGGGATCGAGCGACGAGGCCATCAGCTCGTCGCGGCGCGTGCGCAGCGTCTCGAGGCGCGCGCGGTCCTCGCGCCACAGGCCGGTGTCGTGGTTGATCACGCGGTTCGTCAGCCGCCGCAGGCTGTCCATCAGGCGGTCGCACTCGTCGCGCGAGAAGCCGGCCTCGCGGAGGACCTCGATGCGCTGCGGCAGGTCGAGCGTGTAGCAGGAGAAGACGATCTCGAACTCCACCTTGTCGTGGAGGTGGGGCGTCGCCAGGAGGCGGTCGATGTAGTGGTCGACCAGCCGGTCGGCGAGGCTGCCCTCGATGTCGCGCGGGATGAACGAGTTGAAGCTGACGCGCACGTCGATGTAGGGCAGGCCGTGGAAGTGCAGCATCAGGGGGAAGCTGCGGAGGTTCTTGTAGCCGTAGTTGTTGCGCTGGTAGGCCCAGATCGAATCGGTGACGAGCTCGCGGTAGAGCGACAGCGCCAGCGGTCGCGGCCGCACGCCGATGATCTCGGCGGGGTTCCAGTCCGGCATCACGCCATAGACGGTGCGGCGTCCATGCAGGAACGGGTGCGGGCCGAGCCCGGTCGCGACCTTCTGCTCGATGTCCGAGAGCAGCGCGGCCTGGCCGGCGACGTCGGCGACGGACTCGCGCATGGCGAGCGGGCGCAGCTGCAGGATCCAGGTCCCGCCATCGCGCGTGAGCGCGAACTCGATGTCCAGCGGCTTGCCCGGGAACAGCGCCTCGATCTCGTCCAGCGCCTCGAGCAGGCCCGCGAAGCGCGGCGGCGGGGCGAAGGGCGCCCGCGCGTGCCGCACCAGCGTGCGTCCGCCACGCCCGGCCGTGACCGCCGTGGTGTCGTCGCCATCCGAGTAGCTGATGGTCCTGTAGGCGGCGCTGGTCGCCGGATCGACGTTGAACAGGACGCCCGAGCAGGAGACATCCGCCAGCATTGGCTGCACGAGGACCTGGTCGCCCGAGCCCGGCGCGCCATAGGACGCGATGACCCGGTCGACGGCCTCGCGCAGCCCGGCGGCGCCGCGCACGTCGAGGACCGACAGGAAGCGCCCGGCGAGCGAGCTGCCGTCCCGGTCCTCCGACAGCGCGCTCGAGCGCACGATCAGCGGCGCGTCGGGCCAGAGCGCGAGGAGGCGGTCGACCTGGGCGGCGGGATCGGCGCGCCACTCGCCCACCGTGAAATAGGCGAGCGGCAGGATGCTGGCCTTGCGCAGGAGCGGCCTGAGGCGCTCGAGCGTCTGCGCCTTCGTCCCGGGCTGGAGGCACGCGCCCGGCGGCGGGGTCCCGGAATCCATGCCCGTCACTCCTTCCGCTGCGCGACCCAGGCGCGCGTCGTGTAGGGGACGTCGATGGCCTCCACGCCAAGGCCGCGCAGGAAGGCCTCGACCTTGTCGACGATGGCGTGGAAGCGGGCGCCCGCCTGGCGCTCGAGCGTGGCGTGCGAGCGCCAGGCCTCCACGACGTCGGGGATCGGCTGGCGATGCAGGATGCGGCCCTCGACCGCCTCGACGCCGGCGAACAGCCCGCTGCGCGCGATCACCTCGCTCTGATCCTCGCGGCGGCTGCCATAGCCATAGCCGGGGATCTCGCGATGGAAGATCGCCTCGATCTCGCGCTGGACCGGATCATCGAGGTCGCGATGGTTCCACATGCAGGTGAACCAGCGGCCGGGGCGCAGGATGCGATGCGTCTCCTTCATCACCAGCGTGCGGTCGGCGACGTTGAAGGACGAGCCGAAGGACACGAAGTCGAAGGCGCCGTCGGGCTGGCCGGTGCGCTCGGAGATCGCCTCGACCCAGCGGACGCGCGGCATCGCGGCGGTGCGCGCCATCCCGTTCCTGCGCATCGCGTCGTTCGGCTCGATGGCGACGACGTCGAGCTGCCAGGCCGCGAGGTGCAGCGTCAGGTGGCCGACCCCTGCCCCGATGTCGCATGCGCGCATGCCCGGGCGCAGCCCGGCGGTCGCGTGGATCCGCACGAGCGCGTCAGCCGCGTAGTCCGGCCGCTTCAGGTATGCGTCGGCGAGGGTGGTGTAGTCCCATTCGGTCTTCATGGCGCGTGGATCCTGCTGTTTGCCCGGGCATGCCGCATGATGCGGGCCGCGATGGCCTCTGGGCTGGTGGCGGGGTCGTGGTCGACGAGGACATCCGGGGCCCGGGGCTCGTCGACCTGGAGGTCGATGCCCGCGACGTTGGCCGCCGCGCCAGCGCGCGCCCTGGCGTAGATGCCCTTCGGGTCGCGCGCCTCGAGCACCGGCAGCGGGACGCGCAGGAACACCTCGACATAGCCGGGCAGGTTGCGCCGGTTCCATTCATGCACCTCGCCGAACAGCGAGATGGTCGCGATGGCGACGTCGATGCCCTGCAGCGCGATCATCCGGCACAGCCGCGCATAGCGCATCGCGAGCGCGAGGCGCGCCTCGCGCCCATGGACGTCGCGCGCGTCGAGCGCCTCGCGCAGCTCGTCGCCGTCGAGCATCACGACGGCGCGGCCCTGGGCGCGCAGGGCCGACACCAGCGCCCGGCATGTCGTGGTCTTCCCGGCGCCGGACAGGCCCGTGATCCAGTAGACGCTGGCCTCGCGCGGCGCGGGCACCAGGCTCACTCCGCCGCCGCGCGGGAAGGCCGCGCGGTGGCCATGCCACCCGCGGGGGCGCGCCCGAGATCCCTGATGGACGCCAGCTGCGTCCTGAAATGGAGCGCGTCGTCCTGCGTGCCGAGCTGCCCCGGCGCCAGGCGCAGGCAGCGGGCGAACTCGAGCTCGACGTCGAGCAGCCGGCCGGTCGCGCGCAGGTCGAGCTCGGCCGGGTCGGCCGCCTCCGACATGTCGTAGCCCATGCGGGTGCCGATGCCCCGGAGCAGCGCGGCGAAGAAGGCGCGGTCCGCCGGCGTCAGGCGGTAGCCGGCCGGCGACGCGCTGGGCGTAGCGAAGCCGCTTATGCCGGGATTGCGCCGCGTCGGCGGCGAGCGATAGGCGCGCCCCATGTAGGTCGAGGACAGCAGCGCGTCGTCGAAGGGAAGCCCCGCGAACTCGCACAGCTGCTGGAGCACGGGCACCGGCGTCTTCTTCACGTCCTCGAAGCGCACGCCCATCGCGCGCTCGTCGAAATAGGGCTGGCCCTGCTGGAGGACCAGCATCCCGAGGACGATGTTGTAGAACTTGGTGAGCCGGCTCCGCTGGATGGGCTCGCGGATGAGCAGCGCGTTGACGCAGGACTCGACGTTGTCCACCGGGTTCCTGGTCAGGAACAGGACCTTGCGCTCGGGCAGGGCGTCGATGATCCGCGCGGAAAAGGTCGGGACGAGCGCGTGCAGCTGGAGGAAGCCGCGCGGGCGAAGCTCGCCGGTCGTGCAGATGTCGAAGGCGTCGTGCATCGCCTCGCAGATCCGCAGCAGCGGCGCCTGGTCCTGCCGCGCGGCGAGGCTGGCGCGCACCAGCACTGCGAAGCCCTGCGGGTCGATCGTCACCGACTCGTCGCCGCGCTCGCCCAGCCTGTCGAGGCCCGCATCCTCGCGGAACATGGCGCCGTTGAAGTAGTGGGTGAAGCGCGAGGCGATGAAGCTGGCCTGCTCGTCGATGCCGGCGGAAAGGATGGCCTGTTCGCTGCGCACGGCCTCGGCCAGCACGCTGAACGGCGCGATACCCGGGATGGACGACAGCAGCGGGTGGCCGTCGAACAGGCTGTGCAGGAACAGCGATCCGCAGCGCCCGAACAGGGTCAGGGCGATGTAGGGGCGCCTCGGGAATGCATCTACCATGGTCCGGGTCCTGGCTTGGCCGGACCCGACTGCGGCGGATCCGGTTGGTTCCACGGGAAGGAACCTGACCGGACAAGGTTAAGGGGGCGTCTACTATCTCCCCTTCGGGTCGAGGGCGTCCCTCAGGCCGTCGCCCAGCAGGTTGAAGGCGAGGACGACGACGAAGATCGACAGGCCCGGGAAGATCGCCATCCAGGGCGCCTGGCCGAGGAAGCGCTGGG
>JBEGVV010000171.1:0-39796 GCA_041178225.1 Pseudomonadota bacterium
CAGGGGACCTCGTGCCGGCCGTCGCCATCCTCCCACGCGATGCCCTCGACCTCGTCGCGCCCGAGGATGCGCAGCGCCACGGGCGACGCGACATGCGTGGCGATCGCGATGCCCGCCGCGCGCGCGGCGCGCGCCACGCCGTCGGCCAGCGCGCCGCCGCCGACGACGGCGACGCGCCGACCGGTGAAGGCGGCGTAGAGGCGCAGCGCCGCGTCGAAGCCGCGCGCGCCCATCACGCCGGGCAGCGTCCAGCCATCGAAGGGGATCGCGGCGTCGCGCGCGCCGGTGGCGATGGTGAGCCGCGCGAAGGCGACGAGCCACGCCGCGCCCGCATCGGCGAGGCCGAGGAGCGCATGGGGCTGGGAGCGGCTCGTGGCGCTGCGCGGGAAGCATCCCCAGGCCGCCGTCGCCATGGCCACCTCGACGCCTTCCTCCATCGCCTCGAGCAGCGCCGGGCGCGCGGCGACGATGCGCTCCTCCATGCGCGCCGCGTTGCGCGTCGATGCGTCGAGCCGGCCGCCGAAGAGATAGGGCACGTCCATGCCGAACAGGCCCGGATCGAGCGGGTGCTCGTCGACGAGCAGGGTGCGCTCGCCGGCCGCCGCGGCGGCGCGGGCCGCGGCGATGCCGGCGTCGCCGCCGCCGAGGACGACATGGTCGTAGCGGCCGCGCGTCGCGAAGACCTTGCCCGCGATGGAAGTGGGGTCCGAAGACTGCATCGCCGCAGGTTAGGTGCAGCCACGCGCCTTGTCATCGGCGCGATGCCGGCGAAGGTCAGGCGGGGCGCGGCGCGCGTGCCATGGCTTCGAGCAGGCCGCGCAGCGCCTGTCCGGGCCCCTCTGGCGCGTCCCAGGCCGCGCGGCCGAACTCGAGGAACTCCGCGCCGGCCGAGGCCCAGGCGCCGGCGGCGTCGCGGTCGATCCCGCCCGAGACCATGCACGGCACGACCATGGCGCTGGCCCAGTCGGCGACCGTCTCGCGCGCGACGGCGTGCGCGCCGCGCGCGGGGCCGAAGGCGACGTAGTCCGCGCCGGCCTCGGCCGCGGCCATCGCGTCGTCATAGGAACCGCCGCAGTACGCGCCGACGCTCCCGGCGTCGCCGAAGGTCGCGCGCGCCGCGGCCGCCTGCCCGGCCGGAACATGGACGCCATCGAGCCCGAGGCGGCGCGCGGTTTCCGCGTCGCCGTCGAGGATGAGGGCGATGTCGGCGCGATGGGTGACCTGCAGCAGCGCCTCCGCCGCGCGGGCGATCGCGCCTGCGTCGGCGCCGGGAAGGCGCAGGCGCAGCGACGCGACATCTCCCGCGTCGAGGACGCGCGCCAGCAGGGACGCGAACGCCGCCGGCTCGAAGGCCGGCGGCGTCACGAGGCAGATGCGGCAGGCGGGCGCGCCGCTCATGCCTTGCCGAGATAGATCTCGGTGAGCTTGCCGAGCAGCTCGAGCGCCTTGTCGCGCGGGCGCTGGAAGGTGTTGCGGCCGATGATCGAGCCGTTGCCTCCGCCCTGGTGGATGGCCCTGGCCTCGGCGGCGATGCCCTCGTCGCCCTTCGCCTCGCCGCCGGAGAAGACGACGATGCGGCGGCCGTTGAAGCAGCTCTGCACGACATGCGCGATGCGCTTGTCGAGGGTGGAGATGTCGATCTTCTGCGCCTCGTAGACCTTCTTCGCGGCGTCCTGGTAGAGCGCCTGCGCGGGCGGCTTCACCTTGATGATGTGCGCGCCGAGCAGCGCCGCCATGTGCGCGGCATAGGCGCAGACGTCCATCGCGGTCTCGCCCTCCTTGGTGAGGTCGCCGCCGCGCGGGTAGCTCCACATGACGACGGCGAGGCCATGGCTCTTGGCCTCCAGCGCCATCTCGCGGATCTCCTCCATCATCTCGAACTGGTCGTCGGAGCCCGGGTAGATCGTGAAGCCGATCGCCGCGCAACCCAGCCGCAGCGCGTCCTTGACCGAGGCCGTCACCGCCTGGTCCTTGGGGCGCGCGAGCGAGTTCGAGGAGTTGACCTTGATGATCGTCGGGATGGCGCCGGCGAAGCTGTCGGCGCCCGCCTCGATCATGCCGAGCGGCGCGGCGTAGGCGTTGAGGCCGGCGTCGACCGCCAGCTGGAAATGGTAGTGCGGGTCGTAGGCCTCGGGGTTCGGGGCGAAGCTGCGCGCCGGGCCGTGCTCGAAGCCCTGGTCGACCGGCAGGATGATCATGCGGCCGGTGCCGCCGAGCTTCCCGTGCATCAGGATGCGGGCGAGGTTCGCCTTCGTGCCCGGGTTGTCGCTCTCGTAGTTGGCGAGGATACGCTTGACCTTCTGGCTGATGCGCATGGCGCTCTGTCTCCCAAGGGATTCGACGCGCGTCTTCTATGAGAACCGGCGCTGGGGCGCAACGCCCCCGGGCCTCCTCAGCCGCCCACGCCCGAGGGGCTCCTGGCGCTGCCGGCGAAGCCGCGCGCGCGCCATTCCTCGACCGACATCGTCGGCAGGTCGAAGAGGTCGCGCGTGCGGGCATAGCCATGCCCGCCCATCCGGCCCAGCGCGTCGACCGCCGCGGCATCGACATGCAGCGAGCGCGGGTCCACGACGCCGGGGCGGAAATGCGCCCACACGACCTCGCCGAGGATGATCTCGCGCGAGGCGCCGATGGACAGGGTGACGTGGTGGCGGCACTCGAACGCGGCGGGCGACTGCGCGATCCAGGGGCAGGGGACCTTGCGGCCGGGGCAGGCGTCGAGGCCGGCCTGCGCCAGTTCGTCGACGCCCGGCTCGAACGGGACGGCGCAGGCGTTCATCGCCTCGGCCATGTCGTCGGAGACGATGTTGACGGTGAAGGCCTGGGTGGCGCGGACATTGGCGCCGGTGTCCTTGTGGCTGCCGTCGCGCCGGAACTCGACCCCCAGCGCGAGGATCGCCGGATCCGCCGACAGGCAGTTGAAGAAGCTGAACGGCGCGGCGTTGGCGCGGCCGGCGGCGTCGACCGTCGTGACCAGCGCGATCGGTCGCGGCACCACCGCGCCGATCAGGAGCTTGTAGCGCTCGCGCGGCGTGAGCTCCGCGAAGTCGAAGCCGGTGCCGTCGGAGCGCGCGGAGGGCAGGTCGGGGGAGGTGTTCATGGCGATGCCAGGCCTTCGCTGCGGGCATAGTCGGAGAGTATGTCGCCGACGTCGCGGCGCGGCCGCGGCGCCAGCACCGCGCGCGAGACGACGGCGTCGAGGTGCTCGTCCATCAGCCGCTGCGCCGCGACCGCGTCGCCCGCCCGCAGCGCGCCGATCAGGCGCCCATGCTCGGAGACCGCGCATTCCGAGGAATGCGGGCGGCCGTAGTTGGCGAGGATGAGCGAGCAGCGCGAGCAGACCTCGAGGACGAGGCGCGCGAGCAGCGCGTTGCCCGTCATGCCGGCGAGCAGCTCGTGGAACTCGCCGGCCAGGCGGATCGATTCCGGCCCGTCGCGGCCCTGGACCGCGTCCTCGGCCAGGACATGCGCCTCCAGCTGCGCGGCCTGCGCCGCCGTAAGCCTCCCGGCGAGCGCGGCGACGACCATGCGCTCGAGCCCGCGGCGCACCTCGAAGACGTCGCGCGCCTCCTCGAGGGATGGCGAGGCCACCGAGGCGCCGCGGTTGTGGCGCAGTTCGACCAGCCCCTCGTGCGCGAGCCTGGCCAGCGCCTCGCGGACCACGGTGCGGCTGACGCCAAGTCGCTCGCCGATCGCGTCCTCGGGAAGCTTCGCGCCGGGGTGCAACGCCTGCTCGAGGATCGCGCGGCGCAGCGTGCGGTAGACCGCGGCAGAGCGATGGGCTCCGTTGCGCGGGCCGCGCCGCTTCCGGCTCGGGGCGTTCATGCGCGAAGCGCCGCCGCGCCGATCGTGCTTGTGCGTGCAAAGTGCATACAATAGCGTAGCATGATCGTGTGCAGATCCGCCCAAGGATTGTGCACAAAAGGATCCGGTCGGCGATCCCCGTCCCCGCGTCGGGATGGCGGGGCGCCGTCCCCAGGAGGGAGACTTCGATGAAGCGGACATTGATGGCGGCCGCGGTGGCGGCCCTCGCGACCTGTGGCGTGGCCGAGGCGAAGACGCTGAAATGGGGCGCGGCGCGCGAGATCGTCTCGCTCGATCCCTATTCCTACGGCGACACCTTCACGCTCTCCGTCCTCAACCATGTCTACGAGGGCCTGGTCCGCTACACGGGCGACCTGAAGATCGAGGCGGCCCTTGCCGAGTCGTGGGAGACCGTCTCGCCGACGACCTGGCGCTTCAAGCTGCGCAGGGGCGTGAAGTTCCACAACGGCAGCGAATTCGACGCCGACGACGTCATCGCGTCGCTGGCGCGGGTGAGCCACCCGACCTCGCCGCTGAAGGGCAACCTGCCGGCCTACAAGTCCTCGCGGAAGATCGACTCCCATACCGTCGAGATCGAGGTGGACGGGCCGTATCCGCTGCTGCTCAACGACCTCACCAACATCTACATCTTCGACAAGGAGTGGCTGGAGGCGAACAACAGCACGCTGCCGACCGATGCCGGCAAGGGCGTCGAGGGCTTCGCGACGAACAACGCGAACGGCACCGGGCCGTTCCGCGTGGAATCGCGCCGCGTCGACGCGCGCACGGTGTTCGTCGTCAATCCCGGGTGGTGGGACCGCCCGCGGCACAACATCACGCGCATCGAGTTCTCGCCGATCTCCTCCGCGGCCACGCGCGTCGCGGCGATGCTGTCGGGAGAGATCGACTTCACGAACGTCGCGCCGCTCCAGGACCTGCCCCGACTCGCGGCGACGCCGGAAGTGAAGGTCCTGCAGACCAACGAGCTGCGCACGGTCTACTTCGCCTTCAACCTGCGCGACGCGCTGGTCGAGAGCGACGTCAAGGACCGCAACCCGCTCAAGGACAAGCGGGTGCGCGAGGCGCTCTACCGCGCGATCGACATCGACGCGGTCCAGCGCCGCGCGATGCGCGGGCTGTCCCGCAACACCGGCTCCCTCGTCGCCCCGGCGATCCCGGGCTACGTGCCGGCGCTCGACGCGCGCCTGCCCTTCGACCTCGACGGGGCCAAGAAGCTCCTCGCCGAGGCGGGCTACCCGAACGGCTTCTCCTTCGTGATGAACTGCCAGTCCGATGGCCTGGTCAACGAGGAGGAGTTCTGCCAGGCGGTGGCGGCGATGTGGGCCCGCGCCGGCCTCCGCCCGAACCTGAGCCTCGCCCCGCGCAGCCAGCAGACGCCCAAGCGCGTGCGCGGCGAATTCGACGTCATCTCCTTCGGCTGGGCCAACGAGCCGATGATCGACGCCTACTCGATCCTGATCCAGGTGATGCGCAGCAAGAGCGGGACGGGCGGCGTGTTCAACTGGGGCAACTGGGGCGACCCGCGCATCGACGCGCTGATCGACAAGGCGGGCGTCGAGCTCGATGCGGGCAAGCGCATCCCGATGATGACCGAGGCCCTTTCGATCGCGAAGGCCGACCACCTCTTCATCCCGATGCACCAGCAGCCGATGGCATGGGCGATGCGCTCCAGCGTGGAGACCATGGTCCAGGCCTCCGACAACAAGCCGCGCCTGTGGCTTACGCGGATGAAGTGACCACTGGCCGGCGGCCAGGCGCCCGTACCCGGGCCCTGGCCGCCGGTGCATGCCGATGACCGCGTTCCTCGTCAGGCGCCTGCTCGACGCGGCGGGGGTGATGCTCGCCGTCGCCTTCCTGGCGTTCCTCATCTTCCGCTTCGTCGGCGACCCGGTCGAGCTGATGCTCAACGAGCAGGCGACCCAGGCCCAGCGCGACGAACTGCGCGTGCGGCTCGGGCTCGACCGAGGCTTCGTCCTCCAGTTCGCGACCTTCGTCTCCAACGCCGTGCGCGGCGACTTCGGGATCTCGTACCGCAACCAGCAGGAGGTCTCGTCCCTGATCGCCGAGCGCTTCCCGGCGACCTTCGAGCTCGTGCTGGTCGCGACCTTCCTGTCGCTCGCGGTCGGCATCCCGCTCGGCGTGCTGACGGCGATACGCAGGAACTCGTTCCTCGCCCAGGCGCTGCAATTCGCCTCCGTGCTCGGCGTGTCGCTGCCGAGCTTCGCCCTCGGCATCCTCTTCATCCTCCTGTTCTCGGTGACGCTGCAATGGCTGCCCGCCTTCGGGCGCGGCCAGGTGGTCGAGCTGGGATGGTGGAGCACCGGCCTGCTCACGCCCGGCGGGCGCTGGGCGCTGGTCCTGCCGGCGCTCACCCTGTCGCTGTTCCAGGTCACGCTGGTCATGCGCCTCGTGCGCGCCGAGATGCTGGAGACGATGCGCACGGACTTCATCCGGTTCGCGCGCGCGCGCGGGCTGCCCGACGGCGCGATCCATTTCCGCCATGCGCTGCGCAACTGCCTGATGCCGGTGATCACGGTCACGGGCCTCCAGATCGGCAACCTGATCGCCTTCGCGCTGGTCACCGAGACCGTGTTCCAGTGGCCGGGGATGGGGCTGCTCTTCGTGCAGGCCGTCACGTTCGTCGACATCCCCGTGATGGCGGCGTACCTGATGCTGGTGTCGCTCGTCTTCGTCGCGCTGAACACCATCGTCGACCTCGTCTACGCGCTGGTGGACCCGCGCCTACGCGACGACGCGGCCGGGGGCGGGGGCGCGCATGGCGGGTGAGGCCGGACCGGGCGCGGCCCGCGGCGGCGGCGATGTCGCGGCGAGCTTCCGGCGCTCGCCGATGGCGATCGCCTCGGGCGTGGTGCTGGCGATGCTCGTGGCCTCGGCCTTCCTCGCGCCGCTCCTCGCGCCGCAGGATCCCTATGACCTGCGCCAGCTCTTCATCGACAAGGCGGAGATGCCGCCCGCGTGGTCGCGCGACGGCGAATGGCCCTTCCTGCTCGGGACCGACCCGCAGGGGCGCGACGTCCTGTCCGCGATCCTCTACGGCACCCGCATCTCGCTCGTCATCGGCCTCGCGAGCGTCGCGATGTCGATGGCGATCGGCGTTTCGGTCGGCCTCGCCGCGGGCTTCTTCGGGGGCAGGATCGACGACCTCCTGATGCGCGTCGGCGACACGATGCTGAGCATCCCGACCCTGCTGATGGCGATCCTGGTCAGCGCGCTCTTCCGCGAGGTCCTCCCGCCGTCGCTGCGCGACCCCTTCGCCGCGGCGATCCTCGTCGCGTCGATCTCGCTCACCGGCTGGGTGCAGTACGCCCGCACGGTGCGCGCCTCGACGATGGTCGAGCGCCGGAAGGAATACGTGCTTGCCGCGCGCATCATCGGGGTGAGGCCCTGGCGCATCATGCGCCGCCACATCCTGCCCAACGCGCTCACGCCGGTGCTCGTCGCGGCGACGCTCAACCTCGGCCTCGCCATCCTGTCGGAGGCGACGCTCTCCTTCCTGGGCGTCGGCATGCCGGTGACCCAGCCCTCGCTCGGCACGCTGATCAGGATCGGCAACCAGTACCTCTTCTCGGGCTCCTGGTGGCTCGTGGCCTTCCCGGCGGCGCAGCTCGGCCTGATCGTGCTGGCCGTCAACCTGCTCGGCGACTGGCTGCGCGACGCCCTCAACCCGAAGCTGCGCTGAGATCTCAGGCGAGGACTGCATGGCGGATGGCGACCTCCTGATACGCGACGCGCGGCCCATGGGCGGGGCGCGCGCCGACATCCTCGTGCGCGGCGGCCGCATCGCGCGCATCGCGCCGGCCATCGAAGCGCCCGGCGTCGTGGTCGAGGACGCGGCCGGCGCGCTGGCGTTGCCGGGCCTGGTCGAGGCGCACACGCATCTCGACAAGACGCTGCTCGGCATGGGCTGGCATCCCCATTCCGCCGGGCCACGCCTGATCGACAAGATCGACCACGAGCGCGGCCGCAAGCGCAGCCTCGACATCGATCCCGCGCGCCAGTCGGCCCGCCAGGTCGTGCTCTCCGTCACCCATGGCACGACCCATGTCCGCAGCCACGTGGACGTCGAGACCGACCACGGCCTCTGGGCGATCGAGGGGATCATGGCGACGCGCGAGCGCTACCGCCGCGTCGTCGACATCGACATCGTCGCCTTCCCCCAATCCGGGCTGCTGCGGCGGCCGGGCACGCTCGAGCTCATGGACGCCGCGCTGGCGGCGGGGGCGGAGGTCGTCGGCGGCATAGACCCCTGCTCGATGGACCGCGACCCGAAGGGGCACCTCGACGCGATCTTCGCGCTCTCGCAGAAGCACGCGAAGCCGCTGGACATCCACCTCCACGAGCCCGGCGAGATGGGCGCCTTCTCGATGGACCTCATCTTCGAGCGCGTCCGGGCGCTGGGGCTGCGCGGCCAGGTCACGGTCAGCCATGCCTTCTGCCTCGGCACGCCCGACGCGGCGCTGGTCGACCCGATGGTCGACGCGCTCGCGGAGCTCGACATCGCGATCATGACCACCGGGCCCGCGAGCCGGCCGGCGCCGCCGGTCGCGCGCCTGCTGAAGGCGGGCGTGCGCGTGTGCTCGGGCTCGGACGGCATCCGCGACAGCTGGGGCCCCTACGGCAACGCCGACATGCTGGAGCGCGCGATGTTCATCGGCCTGCGCAACAACTTCCGGCGCGACGAGGACGTAGAGCTTGCCTTCCATGCATGCACGCAGGGCGGCGCCGACGTGATGCGCCTCTCCGGCTACGGCCTGCGCGAGGGGTGCGCCGCCGACCTGGTGCTCGTGCCAGGCGCGACGATCGCCGACGCCGTGGTCTCGCGCCCCGCCCGCAGGGTGGTGGTCAAGCGCGGGAACGTCGTCGCGCGCGACGGCGCCTGCGTCATGGCCGCGCCATGACCGCCCCGACGCCGCGGCCGCGCGGCCGCATCCTCCTCACCGCCCGCTGGGTCGTCGGCCATCGCGACGGCCGCCATCGCCTGCTCGAGCGCGGCGAGGTCGTCTTCGAGGATGGCCGCATCGTCTTCGTCGGCCACGGCTTCCCCGGCGAGTGCGCGCGGCGCATCGACTTCGGCGACGCGCTGGTCGGCCCGGGCTTCGTCGACCTCGACGCGCTGTCGGACCTCGACACGACGATCCTCGGCTACGACAACCAGCCGGCATGGAAGAAGGGACGCGTGTGGCCGCGCAGCTACATCGATGCCGGGCCGCGCGAGATGTACACGCAGGAGGAGCTCGCCTTCCAGAAGCGCTTCGCCTTCGCCTGGCTCCTGCGCAACGGGATCACGACGGCGCTGCCCATCGCCTCGCTCTTCTATCGCGCCTGGGGCGAGACGCCCGGCGAGTTCGACGCGGCGGCGGAGGCGGCGGCGCAGCTCGGGCTGCGCGCCTATCTCGGTCCGGCCTATCGCACGGGCAACCAGGTCGTCGAGGCCGACGGTCGCATCGCGACGCACTACGACGAGCCGCGCGGCCTTGCCGAGCTCGACGCCGCCATCGCCTTCTGCCGCCGCCACGAGGGCAGCGCGGGCGGGCTCGTGCGCACCATGCTCGCGCCCGACCGGATCGAGACCTCGACCCCGGAGCTCCTGCGGCGCACGGCGGCGGCGGGCCGCGAGCTCGGCGTCCCGGTTCGCCTCCATTGCTGCCAGTCGAGGATCGAGTACGACCTCGTGCTCGCGCAGCATGGCAAGAGCCCGCCCGAATACCTTCGCGACCTCGGCTTCCTGACGGAGCGCACGCTGCTGCCGCATGGCACCTTCGTCAGCGGCAGCCGCCATGTCGACCGGCCGGGCCGGGACCTCGAGATCATCCGGGATTCCGGCGCCGCGATCGTGCATTGCCCGCTGGTCTCCGGCCGGCACGGCAACGCCATCGACAACTTCGCGCGATACCGTTCGATGGGACTGCGCATCGGCATGGGGACCGACACCGCGCCTCCGGACATGATCCTGAACATGCAGGTCGGGATGATCCTCTGCCGCGTGCTCGCCGGCTCGGCGGCGGCCTGCCGCAGCGAGGACTTCTACGACGCGGCGACGATCGGCGGCGCCGACGCGCTTGGCCGGCCCGACCTCGGCAGGCTGCAGCCCGGCGCCTGCGCCGACATCACGGTCTTCCCGCTCGGCCTCCCGCACCACGGCCAGGTGATCGACCCGATCCAGACGATGATGCTCGCGGGGCAGGGGCGGGACTTCACGACGGTGGTCGTCGATGGCCGCTTCGTCGTCGAGGACGGCCGCGTGCGCGGCGTCGACGCCGTCGCCGACACGGCGCGCGCGCAGGTGCAGTTCGAGCGCCTGATGGCGCAGTACCCGGACCGCACCCACGGCAATCCCCCCGTCGGCGAGATCTTCTCCTCCAGCTATCCCGTGGACCGGGCTCCATGAGCGTGGCGTCGACGACCGCCCAGGCGCCGGTGCTCTCGGTGCGCGACCTGCGCGTCGCGTTCGAGGACTGGCGCGGCAGCCTCGTGGCGATCGACGGCGTCTCCTTCGACATCGCGGCGGGCGAGATCCTCGGCATCGTCGGCGAGTCCGGCGCGGGCAAGTCGCTGACCGGCACGGCGGTCATCGGCCTGCTCGACCCGCCGGGGCGGATCGTCGGCGGCTCCATCCATCTCGACGGCACGCGGATCGACGACCTGCCGCGCCATGAGATGCGGCGCGTGCGCGGCCGGCGCATCGGCGCCGTGTTCCAGGACCCGCTGACCTCGCTGCATCCGCTCTTCACCGTCGGCGACCAGTTGGCCGAGACGATGCGCGCGCATCTCGACATCGACAGGGCGGCGGCGCGGCAGCGCGCGCTCGGCCTCCTGCGCGAGGTCGGCATTCCGTCGCCCGAGACGCGCATCGACCAGTACCCTCACCAGTTCTCCGGCGGCATGCGCCAGCGCGTGGTCCTCGCGCTCGCGCTCTGCGCCGAGCCGCGGCTGGTCATCGCGGACGAGCCCACGACGGCCCTCGACGTCTCGATCCAGGCGCAGATCACCAGCCTGCTGCGGCGGCTGTGCAGCGAGCGCGGCGCGGCGGTGATGCTCGTGACCCATGACATGGGCGTGATCGCGGAGACCGCCGACCGCGTGGCGGTGATGTATGCCGGGCGCGTCGTCGAGATCGGCCCCGTCGAGGAGGTGACGCGAGCGCCGCGCCACCCCTACACGGCGGGGCTCATGGCCTCGATCCCGAGCATCCATGCCCGGGCGTCGACGCTGCGCCAGATCGACGGCGCGATGCCCCGCCTTGGCGAGATCCCGGAGGGCTGCGCCTTCAACCCGCGCTGCGGCAAGGCGAGCGCGCGCTGCCGGGTGGAGCGGCCGGAACTCCCCGCGGGCGGGCGCGGCGCGGCCTGCTGGCACCCGGCAGGGCAGGGCGCCGATGGCTGACCAGGCGCCGATCCTGCGGGTCGATGGCGCGGAGTGCCGCTTCGACGTCTCCGCCCACTGGCTCTCGCGCATGCTGGCAGGCGCGCCGCGGCGGATCCTGCGCGCGGTCGCCGGCGTCTCGTTCGAGGTGCGGCGCGGCACGACCTTCAGCATCGTCGGCGAGTCCGGATGCGGGAAGTCCACGCTGGCGCGCATGGTCGTCGGGCTGCAGCGCCCCACGGCCGGGTCGATCCGCTTCTCCGACATCGCGCGTCCGGACGGAGCGGTGGCGCGCCCGCGCGTGCAGATGATCTTCCAGGACCCCTATGCGAGCCTGAACCCGCGCTGGCGCGTGGGAGACATCGTCGCGGAACCGATCCGCGAGCTGCGGCTCCTGCAGGGCGAGTCCGAGACCCGCGAGCGCGTCGGCGAACTGCTCGCGACCGTCGGCCTGTCGCAGCGCGACGCGGCGCGCTATCCGCACGAGTTCTCCGGCGGGCAGCGCCAGCGCATCTCGATCGCGCGCGCGCTCGCGACCGAGGCCGACTTCCTCGTGTGCGACGAGCCTACCTCCGCGCTCGACGTGTCGGTGCAGGCGCAGATCCTGAACCTCATGCGCGGGCTGCAGGAGCGCCTCGGCCTGACCTACCTCTTCATCAGCCACAACCTCGCCGTCGTCCGGCACATGTCCGACGACATCGCCGTCATGTATCTCGGCCGCTTCGTCGAGACCGGCCCCGCCGAGCGCGTCTTCTCCGCGCCGCGGCATCCCTACACCCGGCTGCTGCTCGACACGATCCCCGACGTGGCGCGGCCGAACCGCGCGCGCCGGCCGATGGCGGGCGAGGTGCCGAGCCCCATCGCGCCACCCTCGGGCTGCGCCTTCCACCCGCGATGCCCTTCGGCGAGCCCGCTCTGCGCGGCCACGGCACCCGCGCTGCGCGCGGCGGAGGGCGGCGAGGTCGCCTGCCACCACGCCTGAGGACGGCGCGCCCGGCCCGTCCCGGCGGGGCTCAGCCCGTCCTCGCGCTCCGGGCGAGGCGCGCGCACCACGCGGCGAGGCCGAGCGTGGCGATGCCGCAGAAGCCGGCGACCTCGCGCATCGTCCAGCCGCGCTCGAGCAGGAGCGCGCAGAGCACCGCGAGCGCGGCCATCGCCGCGGCGTTGGCGACGTTGTTGGCGGCGATGATCCGCGCGCGCTCCCCGGGCGCGCAGCGGCGCTGCAGCGAGGCGTAGAGCGGCAGCGAGAAGGCGCCTCCGGCGACCGACAGGCCGAGCAGGTCGGCGAGCAGGCGCCAGGACCCATCCGCGAGGAGCCAGAGGTCGATGGCGAAGGCCGCCATCGCGATCGCGGCCGGTGCGACGAGGCGCAGCGGGTCCAAGTCGCGCGACAGGCGGCTGGCGAGCAGCGATCCTGCGCCGATGCCGATGGCGAAGGTCGCGAGCATCGCCGTCACCGCGGCCTCGTCTCCTCCCGCGCCGCGCGCGAGCACCGGCAGCCCGGCGACGATCGCCGCGCCGAAGGCCCAGAACCAGGACAGGGCGAGGATCGCGCCGAGCTGGACGCGGTCGGCGGCCGCGAGGCGCAGCACGCCCAGCGTGTCGGCGAGGAGGCGGGGGCGCGGGGTCGACTGCCCGGGGTCCGGCGGCGCGGGTGGGATGCGCGAGGCCGCGAGCGCGCCGCCCAGCGCCGCCGCGAAGCCGATGCCGGCGATCGCCGCGACGCCGCCTGGCGCGAGGACGAGCGCGGAGCCGAGCACCGTACCGAGCAGGATGGCGAGGAAGGTCCCGGCCTCGACGAGCGCGTTGCCGCGCACGAGTTCCCCCGGCGGCAGGTGCTGCGGCAGCAGCGCGTACTTCACCGGGCCGAAGACGGTCGAGTGGAGGCCGAGCAGGAAGAGGCTGGCGAGCAGCAGCGCGACGCTCTCCAGCGCGAGGCCGGCCACGCCGCCGGCCACGACAGGGATCTCCGCCAGCTTCGTCCAGCGCGCGACCCGCGCCTTGTCGATGCGGTCCGCGAGCGTGCCGGACGCGCCCGAGAAAAGGAGGAAGGGCGAAATGAAGACCGCGCCGGCGAGCATCGCGAGCATGCCCGCCTCGGCTGGCGAGCCGGGTGCGAGGCGCCAGGCCGCGAGCACGCCGAAGGCGCTCTTCACCAGGTTGTCGTTGAACGCGCCAAGGAACTGCGCCGCGAAGAGCGGCGCGAAGCGGCGCGCCACCAGCATCGAGCGCGTCCCGGGGTCCATGCGCAAGACTCCTCCTGCTCGCCCCGAAGGGCCCGCTTCGTATAGGCTCGGCCTCCCGCGACAGGGAGACAGCCATGCTTCTGCACCTCAGCACTTGGGCCGAGATCGAGCGCTACCTCAAGTCCAATCGGGGCATCGTGATGCCGATCGGCTCCACCGAGCAGCACGGCCCGAACGGGCTCATCGGCACCGACGCCATCACCGCCGAGGTGGTCGCGCGCGGGATCGGCGAGGCGACCGGCGCGGTCGTGGCGCCGACGATCTCCGTCGGCATGGCGCAGCACCACCTCGCCTTCAAGGGCTCGATGGCGCTGCGGCCCACGACGCTGATCGCCGTGATCCGCGACTACGTCGAGAGCCTTGCCGTGCATGGCTTCGACCGCTTCTTCTTCGTCAACGGCCATGGCGGCAACGTGGCGACGACCACGGCCGCCTTCTCGGAGATCTACTCGGCCTCGAGCTTCGGCGCCGCCGGCAACCGGCCGCCGATCAAGTGCGTGCTCAGGAACTGGTACGACGCCCCGGGCATCCGCGCGCTGTCGAAGGAGCTCTATGGCGACCAGGAGGGCAGCCACGCGACGCCGTCGGAGGTCTCGCTGACCTGGCACGCCTACCCGGAGCGCGCGATGCCGATGAAGATGGACCCGCCGGTCGCGCCGAAGGGCACGTTCACGGACGCGGCGGACTACCGGCGCAACTTCCCGGATGGGCGCATCGGCTCGAACCCCGGCCTGTCCTCGGTCGAGCACGGAAAGCGCATCTACGAGACCGCGGTGCGCGAACTCTCCGAGGACTACCGCAGCTGGGTCGCGTCCTGACGGGCACGTCGCGCGTTCAGTCGGGTGGCGGGTGGAGGCCGCCCGACGGGTCGCGCAGGCCTTCCTCCTCCAGCCAGGACGGGCCCACCGGCACCTTGCCGTGGCCGCCCGGAATGTCGACGACGTAGGTCGGCTGCGCGAGGCCCGAGACGCGGCCGCGCAGCGCGCGCATGAGCGCCTGCCCCTCGGCCAGCTTCACGCGGAAATGCGACGTGCCCGGCGCAGGGTCGAGCTGGTGCAGGTAGTAGGGCTTGATGCGCGCCGCGAGGAAGGCGCGCATCAGCGCCTCGAGCGTGGCCGCGTCGTCGTTGACGCCGCGCAGCAGCACCGACTGGCTGAGCATCGGGATCCCCGCGCCGACGAGGCGCGCGCAGGCCGCCCGGCCCGCATCGGTGAACTCGCGCGGGTGGTTCGCGTGGAGGACGACGAAGAGCGCCTTGCGCGTCGACAGCGCCTCGACGAGCGCGGGCGTCACGCGCGCGGGATCGACGAGCGGCACGCGGCTGTGGATGCGCAGCACCTGGAGGTGCTCGATCGCGTCGAGCGCGCCGAGGATGGCGGACAGGCGGCGCGGGCTGAGGACGAGCGGGTCGCCGCCGGAGAGGATCGCCTCGCGGATCTCCGGGCGGGCGCGGATATAGGCGATCGCCGCCTCGAGCTCGTCGCCGTCGAGGGCCTCGCCGCCCGGCCCGACCATTTCCCTGCGGAAGCAGAAGCGGCAATAGACCGGGCAGGCATGGGTCGGCTTGAGGAGCACGCGGTCGGGGTAGCGGTGCACCAGCCCCTTCACGGGGCTGTGCGCGGCGTCGCCGATCGGGTCGTCGAGCTCGCCCGGCGCCGCGACCAGTTCCCTCGCGTCGGGCACGAACTGGCGGAAGACCGGGCCGTCCGGTCCCTCGGCAGCGGCGAGCGCCGCCATCTCGGGCGTGAGCGCGACGGCATAGCGGCGCGCGACGGCCTCGAGCGCGTCGCGCTCGCTGGCGGGCACGAGTCCCGCGGCGACGAGGTCGCCGGCGCCGCGCAGCGTGCCGGGGCGGGGCGCGCTCATGGCTCCGCGACCGGCAGCCAGAGGACGTCCTCGATGCGCGCGGCCCCGCAGGCGAGCATCGCGAGGCGGTCGAAGCCAAGCGCCATGCCCGCGCAGTCCGGCATGCCGTGGGCGAGCGCGGCGAGGAAGTCCTCGTCGATCGGGTAGCGCTCGCCATGGATGCGCTGCTTGAGGTCCATGTCCGCCTCGAAGCGGCGGCGCTGCTCCGTGGCGTCGACCAGCTCGGAAAAGCCGTTGGCGAGCTCGAGCCCGCAGGCATAGAGCTCGACGCGCTCCGCCACGCGCGGGTCGCCCGCGCTGGCCCGCGACAGCGCGGCCATCGAGACGGGGTAGTCGTGGAGCAGCGTGGCGCGGCCGACGCCGAGGCGCGGCTCGATGCGCTCCAGGAAGACGCGGAAGAAGACGTCGTCCCAGCGGTCGTCCGGCGCGCAGCGCACGCCGATGCGCGCCGCCTCCGCGGCGAGCGCGGCGGCGTCGGGCGCGCGCGGGTCGGGTGCCGTCGCGAGCAGGTCGATGCCGGCATGGCGCAGGAATGCGTCCTGCACGCTCAGCCGCTCGGGCGTCGCGCGCGGGTCGCATTCGACCCCCGACCAGGAGAAGCGCTCCCGGCCCGTCGCGTCGGCCGCGAGCGCCAGGATGGAGGCGCAATCCTCCATCAGCGCGCGATAGTCGGCGCCGCCGCGATACCATTCGAGCATCGTGAACTCGGGATGGTGCGTGGCGCTGCGCTCGCCGTTCCGGAAGACGCGCGCGAGCTGGAAGATGTCGCGCTCGCCCGCGACGATCAGCTTCTTCATCGCGAACTCGGGCGAGGTGTGCAGGCGAAGCGTGGCGCCGTCGCGCGCGCCCGGCGCCTTCAGCTCGGTGGCGAAGGCCACGAGATGCGGCTCGAGCCCCGGCGAGACCTGCAGCGCCGGCGTCTCGACCTCGACGAGGCCCTCGCGCGCGAACCAGCCGCGCAGGGCGCGCGCGATCGCCGCGCGTCCGAGGAGGGCGGGGCGCCGCGCGGCGTAGCGCGCGGGCATCCACGGCGGGCTCTCAGCCATCCGCGGCCTCCGCGCGCAGCCAGACGACGCATGCGGCGCGGCGGTCGCGCAGCGCGCGCAGGTCTAGGCCAGCGGGGTGCGCGTCGGCGACCTCGGCGCCGCGCTGGGCGGCGATCGCGCGCAGCTTGCGCGCGACGTCCGGCCGCCCGCGGAAGGCGACCAGGCGCACGCCCTCGCGCAGGGCCTCCATGGCGTCGCCGGCGCTGTCGCCGCAGTCGAGGATCGCTGTCATGTCGACGTCTGGATACTCCGCTCGCGCCGCCTCCACCAGAGCGCGCCACCATCCGGCGCCGGCATGGCCCGCGGCGCCGGGGGCGCTGGCGAGCAGGACGGGGCGGCCGAGCTCGCGCGCGACGCCAAGGGCGACGCGCGCCTCGGCGAGCGAGTGGATCCGGATGGCCGGGCGCATCGCCGCAAGCTAGGTCGGGATGGGGCATCGGGTCATCCTTTCGTGCAGGCACGGGCGCCGCCTCGCCGCATTCCCGCCTGCAGGATGCAAGGCCTAGGGTCCGGCGATGCGGATCCCGCGAAGCGTCGCCTTCCTCGCCGTCGCCGCGCTCCTGGCGGCCCTCGGCTGGCGCGGCTGGACGCTGCTGCCGGTCGAGGCCTCGGTCGTCGTGTCGTCCCGGGGCAGCGCGGTCGAGGCGGTCTACGCGACGGGCGTGGTCGAGCCAGTGGCCTGGGCGCGGGTCGGCCCGCTCGCCACCGGCCGGATCTCGTCGATCCTCGCGCGCGACGGCGACGAGGTGCGCGCGGGCGAGGTGCTGGCGCGGCTCGACGACCGCGAGGCGCTGGCGCGGCTCGCCGAGCTCGAGGCGCGCGCCGCCTATTGGCGCGAGGAGCTGGGGCGGCAGGCGCAGCTTGCCGACCGGGGCTTCGCCTCGCGCGACGCGCGCGAGCGGGCGCAGAGCGAGTTCCTGCAGGTCGCCGCCGCGATCGCCGCCCAGCGCCAGCGCATCGGCGACCTTGCCCTCGTGGCGCCGATGGATGGCAGCGTCCTGCGGCAGGACGGCGAGGTCGGCGAGACCGTGGACGCGCGCACGGTCCTGTTCTGGATCGGCCGGCCGCGGCCGCTGCGCGCGACGGCGGATGTCGACGAGGAGGACATCCCCAGGATCGCCGCCGGCCAGGATGCGTGGCTGCGCTCGGATGCCTTCCCCGGGCAGGCGCTGCCGGGCCGGGTCGCGGAGGTCACGCCCAAGGGCGATCCGGTGGGGAAGACCTTCCGCGTCCGCGTCGCGCTGCCGGACGACACGCCGCTGCGCGTGGGCATGACGGTGGAGGTCAACGTCGTGGTGCGCGAGGCGACCGCCGCGCTGCTCGTGCCCGCGTCGGCGCTGCGCGGGACGCGCGAGGCGCGGCATGCCTTCGTCCTCGAGGCGGGGCGCGCGCGGCGCCGCGCGCTGCGCACGGGCATCGAGGGCCGCGCCTTCGCCGAGGTGCTCGAGGGCGTCGCGGAGGGCGAGGCCGTGCTCGCGGATCCGCCGCCGGGACTCGCCGACGGGGCACGCCTCCGCGCGAGGGCGCCATGATCCTCGCCCTCGAGCTCGCGCTCGCCCAGCTGCTGCGCCGCCGCCGCCAGGGCGTCGTGTCGGTCCTCGGCGTGACGCTGGGCGTGGGGTTCTTCATCGCCATGGCCGCGATGATGCAGGGCTTCCAGCGCGACTTCGTCGCGCGGGTCATCGACGTGCAGCCGCACGTGGTGGTGAAGGACGAGTTCCGCCGGCGCCCGGCGCAGGCCGCGGAGCTCGCCGCGGGGCCGCGCGCGGCCGTGGAGCTGCGCGGCGAGAAGCCCGTGGACGAGCCGCGCGGGATCAGGGGCGCGCGCGCGATCGCCGCGGCGCTCGGCGACATGCCGGGCGTGGCGGTCGCGCCGAACCTCGCCGGCCAGGTCTTCCTGCGCTACGGCACGCGCGAGGTGGCGGCGACCCTGACCGGCATCGACCCGGCGGCGGAGCGGCGCGTCGGCAACCTCGAGCGCGACCTCGTCGAGGGCTCGCTCGACGCCCTCCACGTCGTGGCCAACGGGCTGGTGCTGGGCGAGGCGCTGGCGCGCAAGCTCGGCGCGCGCCCGGGCACGACGCTGTCGCTTTCCGGCACGCAGGGCGTCGTCCTCAAGGCGAAGGTGGTCGGCGTGTTCAGGACGGGCATCACGAGCCTGGACACGAGCGTCGCCTACGCGCTGCTCGCGAAGGCGCAGGTGGTGCTGGAGCGGCCGAACGTCGTCAACCAGCTGCGGCTGCGGCTCGCCCGGCCCGAGGATGCGCGCGACTTCGCCCTGCGCGTCGAGGAGCGCTTCGGCTACCGCGCCGAATCCTGGCACGAGGCCAACGCCAACGTGCTCGGCATCTTCGTCATCCAGCGGGCGATCATGTACTCCACGATCGGGGCGATCCTCGTGGTCGCCGGCTTCGGCATCTTCAACGTCGTCTCGACGGTGGCGTGGGAGAAGGCGCGCGACGTCGCGATCCTCAAGTCGATCGGGTTCCGCGAGCGCGACATCCTCCTCGTGTTCCTGCTGCAGGGCCTCCTCGTCGGCGTGGCCGGCATGGTGCTGGGCTGGCTGCTCGGCTTCCTGATCGTCGCCTTCATGGGCTCGCTGCGCTTCGAGATCGAGGGCTTCGTCAGGCTGCAGGGCTTCGTGCTCCATCGCACGCCGGTCCACTACGCGCTCGCGGGCGCCTTCGCGCTCGCCACGTCGGCGCTCGCCGCCTGGATCCCGGCGCGCCGCGCCGCCCGCGCGGATCCCGTCGACATGCTGCGAGGCGCGACATGAGCGACCGGGCACCGGTCGTCGCCGCGCGCGGCGTCACGCGCGTCCTCGGCGGCGCGGTGCCGGCGACGCTCGTGCGCGACGTCGACGTGGAGGTCGCGCCCGGGGAGTTCGTCGCCGTGACCGGCCCGTCGGGATCGGGCAAGTCGTCGCTGCTCTACCTCCTCGGCCTGCTCGACCGCCCCACGCGGGGCCGCGTCCTGTTCGACGGCGTGGACACCGCCGGGCTCGGCGGAGACGCGCTCGCCGCCCTGCGGCTCGCGCGCATCGGCTTCGTGTTCCAGTTCCACTTCCTGCTGCCCGAGCTCGGCGTGCTCGACAACGTCGCGCTGCCGATGCGTCGCCTCGGGCGCCTGGCGGCGGCTGGCGCCGAGGCGCGCGCGCTCGCGCTGCTCGCCCGCCTTGGACTTGCCGACCACGCGCGCAAGTCGCCCCAGCAGCTTTCCGGCGGGCAGCGCCAGCGCGTCGCCATCGCGCGCGCGCTGGCCAACGACCCGGCGCTGGTCCTCGCCGACGAGCCCACCGGGAACCTCGACAGCGCCAGCGCGCGCGTCGTCTTCGACGTCTTCGCCGCGCTGGCGGCCGAGGAGGGGCGCGCGGTGGTCGTGGTCACGCACGACGAGGGACTGGCGCGTCGCGCGACGCGCAGGCTGCGCATGGTCGACGGGGCGATCGTCCCGCCGGGCGGGCCCCCCGCCCGGACGCGCGCGGCCGGCGCATGACCGCATGCGCCAATCGGTTTGGCCGCGGCGCGGGCTTGGCGTAACGTCGGACCAGCGTCGACAACCCGATCCCGCGAGGCGAACGTGACCGAGATCTCCATCACCCGGACCGCCAATCCGCGCACGCCGCCGGCCGACGACACGCTGTCCTTCGGCAACGTGTTCTCGGACCACATGTTCATGCTCGACTACGAGGAGGGGAAGGGCTGGCACAGCCCGCGCATCGTCCCCTACCAGGACTTCTCGCTCGACCCGGCGACCTGCGTGCTGCACTACGGCCAGGCGATCTTCGACGGCCTCAAGGCCTTCCGCGGCGCCGACGGGCGGATCCGCCTGTTCCGCGCCGGCGACCATGCGAAGCGCCTGAACCGCTCGGGCCAGTTCCTGTGCATGCCCGAGCTCGACGCCGCGATGGTCGAGGAATCGATCCGCGCCCTGGTCGATGTCGACCAGAACTGGGTGCCCTCGAAGCCCGGCACGTCGCTCTACATCCGCCCGACCGTGATCGCCACCGAGCGCTTCCTCGGCGTGCATCCGTCGAGGAAGTACCTCTACTACGTGATCGTCGGGCCGGTGGGCGCCTACTACAAGGAAGGCATGAACCCCGTGAAGATCATGGCGTCGGAGAAATACGTCCGCGCCGTGAAGGGCGGGCTCGGCGCCGCCAAGACCGCGGGCAACTACGCCGCCAGCCTCTACGCCGCCGAGGAGGCCAAGAAGGCCGGCTTCACGCAGGTGCTCTGGCTCGACGGCGTCGAGCACCGCTACCTCGACGAGGTGGGCACCATGAACATCATGATGCGCATCGGCGACGAGGTCGTCACGCCGCCGCTCAACGGCGCGATCCTCGCCGGCATCACCCGTGAATCGGTCATCACGCTGCTGCGCGACTGGGGCCTCAAGGTCACGGAGCGTCCGATCGCCATCGACGAGGTCATCGCCGCGGCGAAGGCCGGGACGCTCGAGATGTGGGGCACCGGCACGGCCGCCGTGATCTCGCCAGTCGGCGAACTCGGCTTCCGTGGCGAGCGCCACGTGATCAACGGCGGCAGGACGGGCGATCTCACGAAGCGGCTCTACGACACGATCGTGGGCATCCAGTACGGCACGGCGCCCGACCCGCATGGCTGGACCCGGCTGCTGGGCAACCGCGTCGGCGGCTGAGCGCCGCGCGCCGCTTGCGCCGCCGCAAGGCGCGGCGGCGCGCATCGTGCCGATCATCGCGCCGACCGGGGGGCGGGGCTGTCCCGCCACCGGACGGAGGCGCGGAGCGGCGTGAAGGTCGGGATCATCGGCGACGACGCCGCGGGGGCCTGGGACGAATTCGTCCACGGCCATCCCGGCGGCAGCTTCTTCCACCTGCATGGATGGACGCGTGCGATCGAGGCCGGGCTCGGCCATCGCGCGCTGCACCTTGCGGCCTTCGCGGGCCGGCGCGTCGCCGGCATCCTGCCGCTGGCGCTGCGCCGCAGCCGCCTGTTCGGCGATGCGCTCGTCTCGGCGGGATGCGCCACCGGCGGGGGCGTGGTCGCCGAGGGCGCGGAGGCCGCCCTCGCGCTGGAGGCCGAGGCGATGCGCCTCGCGCGCGAACTGCGGGTCGGCCATGTCGAGTTGCGCGACCTCGCGCCGCCGCCGGCCTCGTCGCCGGGCTGGCGGGTCGTCGACGACGTCCACGCGATGTTCGAGGGACCGATCGCGGGGGACGACGAGGCGATCCTGCGCGCGATCCCGCGCAAGGGCAGGCGCCACGACGTCCGCCGCAGCCTCGGCAGAGGCCTCGCCTTCGTCCCCGGGGCGCCCGTCGAGGACTTCCACCGCGTGCTTTGCGAGAGCTACCGCAACCTCGGCACGCCCGTCTTCCCCCTGCGCCACATGCAGGCGCTCGCCGCCGCCCTGCCTGGCGCCTTCGAGGCGAGCGTGGTCGAGCGCGACGGGGAGAAGCTGGCGGCGGCGTTCAGCTTCCGCTTCCGCGGCGCCATCCATCCCTTCTATGCCGGCGGCACGCGCGCGGGGCGCACGCTCGGCGCGAGCGACTTCCTCTTCCTGCGCCTGATGGGGCGGGGCCGGGAGCTTGGCTGCACGCGCTTCGAGTTCGGGCGCAGCCGCGTCGGCACGGGCAGCCACGCCTACAAGAAGAGCTGGGGCTTCGCGCCCCGGCCGCTCGCCTATCGCTACTTCCTGGAGGGGCGAGCGGCGCCGCCGCGCACGGATCCCTCGAACCCGCGCTACCGCGCGCTGGTCGCCGCGTGGCGCCTGCTGCCGCTGCCGGTCGCCAACGCGATCGGCCCGCTCGTGGCGCGGCAGCTGGCCTGAGCGGCCAGCGCGCCGCGCCGCGTGCGCGTCAGCCCAGCCGCCCCATCGCCGCCGCGGTGTCGAGCATGCGGTTGGAGAAGCCCCACTCGTTGTCGTACCAGCTCAGCACGCGCACGAGGCCGCCATCGATCACCTGCGTCTGGGTGAGGTCGAAGGTCGAGCTGGCGGGGTTGTGGTTGAAGTCGCTGGAGACGAGCTCCTCGCTGTTCGTGGCGAGCACGCCCTTCAGCCGCGCCGACGCCGCCGCCTCGCGGATCGCGGCGTTGACCTCGTCCACGCTTGCCTTCTTCCTCGGCACGAACTTGAAGTCGATGAGGCTGACATTCGCGGTGGGGACGCGGATCGCGGTGCCGTCGAGCTTGCCCTTGAGTTCCGGCAGCACGAGGCCGACGGCCTTCGCCGCGCCGGTCGAGGTCGGGATCATGGACAGCGCGGCGGCGCGGGCGCGGCGCAGGTCCTTGTGCAGAGTGTCGACGGTCGCCTGGTCGCCCGTGTAGGCGTGGATCGTGGTCATGTAGCCGCGCTCGATGCCGAAGGCGTTGTTGAGCACGTAGGCCACGGGCGCGAGGCAGTTCGTGGTGCAGGACGCGTTCGAAACGACCTTGTGCTCGGGCTTCAGCTGGTCGTGGTTGACGCCATAGACGACCGTGAGGTCGGCGCCGTCGGCCGGGGCCGAGACCAGCACGCGCTTGGCGCCGGCGGCGAGGTGCAGCGCGGCCTTGTCGCGCGCGGTGAAGATGCCCGTGCATTCCGCGACGATGTCGATGCCCATCGCCCCCCAGGGGAGCTTCGCCGGGTCGCGCTCGGCCGTGACCCTGATGCGGCCGGTGCCGAGGTCCATCCAGTCGTCGCCGGTCGTGATGTCGGCCTTGAGCGCGCCATGCACGGAGTCGTGCTTGAGCAGGTGGGCGCTGGTCTTCACCGGCCCGAGGTCGTTGATGGCGACGACCTCGACGTCCTTGCGGCCGGATTCATGCAGCGCGCGCAGCACGAGGCGGCCGATGCGGCCGAAGCCGTTGATCGCGATCCTGACGGTCATTCTAGGTCCCCTTCGCTAGGGTTCAGACGAGCGCCGCGGCCGCCTCCGCGACGGCCTCGGGCGTGATCCCGAAATGGCGGTAGAGGTCGGGCGCCGGCGCCGATGCACCGAAGCCGGACATGCCGACGAAGGTCCCGCGGGCCCCCAGGTGGCGCTCCCAGCCGAAGCCGAGCGCGGCCTCGACGGCGACCTTCGCGACGCGCGATCCGCCGAGCACCGCGCGCTGGTAGCGCGCGCTCTGGCGCGCGAACAGCTCCCAGCTCGGCATGGAGACGACGGCGGCGCGGATGCCGCGCGCGGCGAGCAGCTTGCGCGCCTCCATGGCGAGGGACACCTCGGAGCCAGTCGCCATCAGCGTCGCCTGGCGCTCGCCGCCCTCGGCCTCCGCGAGCACGTAGGCGCCGCGCGCGCAGTGGTTCTCGGACGCGTCGCCGCCCGTGCGCAGGGTCGGCAGGTTCTGGCGGGTGAGGGCGAGCACGCTCGGCCCGTCCTGGCGCTCGAGCGCGAGCTGCCAGCATTCCAGCGTTTCCACGGCGTCGGCGGGGCGGAAGACCGCCAGGTTCGGGATCGCGCGCAGCGCCGCGAGGTGCTCGACGGGCTGGTGCGTGGGCCCGTCCTCGCCGAGGCCGATGGAGTCGTGCGTCATCACGAAGACGACGCGCTGGCCCATCAGCGCCGCGAGGCGGATGGCAGGACGGCAATAGTCGGTGAAGACGAGGAATGTGCCGCCATAGGGGACGAGGCCGCCATGCAGCGCCATGCCGTTCATCGCCGCGGCCATCGCGTGCTCGCGCACGCCCCAGTAGACGTAGCGGCCGCCGCGGTCGGCGACGCCCATCGGGGCCTGGACCTTGGCCTTGGTGTTGTTGGAGCCGGTCAGGTCGGCGGAGCCGCCGATCAGCTCGGGGACCTGCGCCGCGAGCATGTCGAGCGCGTTCTGCGACGCGACGCGGGTGGCGACCGACGGCTTGTCGGCGAAGAGCCTGGCCTTGAACGCCGCGACCGCCTCGGCGAGGCCGCGCGGCAGCTTGCCCGACTGCATGCGGCGGAATTCCGCGCGCTGCTCCGCGGGCATGCGCGAGAGGCGGCCGTCCCAGGACTTGCGCGCGGCGGCGCCGCGATGCCCCGCGGCGATCCAGCGCTCGAGCACGTCCACGGGGATCTCGAACGGGCCATTGGTCCAGCCCAGGCGCTCGCGCGTCGCGGCGATCTCCGCGGCGCCGAGGGGCGAGCCGTGGCAGCCGGCCGTGCCGCCCTTGGTCGGCGCGCCATAGCCGATCGTGGTCCGGCAGGCGATCATGGTCGGGCGGTCGCTGCGCCGCGCGGCGGCGATCGCGGCCTCGATCGCGGCCGGGTCATGGCCGTCGACGCGCGTGGTGCTCCAGCCGCTCGCCGCGAAGCGCGCGCACTGGTCCTCCGACGTCGCGAGCGAGGTGGGTCCGTCGATCGAGATGTGGTTGTCGTCGAAGAGGACGACGAGGCGGTTGAGGCGCAGGTGCCCCGCGAGCGAGATCGCCTCCTGGCTGATGCCCTCCATGAGGCATCCGTCGCCCGCGATCACGTAGGTGTAGTGGTCGACCACGCCGTCGCCGAAGCGCGCGTTGAGCCAGCGCTCCGCCATGGCCATGCCCACGGCGTTGGCGAGGCCCTGCCCGAGCGGGCCGGTGGTGGTCTCGACGCCGGCCGCGTGGCCGAACTCCGGATGCCCGGCCGTCTTCGCGCCAAGCTGCCGGAAGCGCTTGAGCTCCTCCATCGTCATGTCGGCGAAGCCGGTGAGGTGCAGCAGCGCGTAGAGCAGCATCGAGCCATGGCCCGCCGACAGCACGAAGCGGTCGCGGTCCGGCCAGTCCGGCGCGGAAGGATCGAACTTGAGGAACTTCGTCCAGAGCACGGTTGCGACGTCCGCCATGCCCATCGGCATGCCGGGATGGCCGGACTTCGCCTTCTCGACCGCGTCCATCGCGAGCGCGCGCAGGGCATTGGCCATGCGCGCGTGCTCCGGGGATTGCCTCGTGCTGAGGGGCGAGGGTGCAGCGGCTGGTGCGCTGTCGGTTGCTGCGCTCATGGGCGGCGGAAGATGCCGACCGGTTCCCGGGTCGTCAACCTTGATTCGGGCGGCGTTTGGCGGTCTTCTGTAGCCGATCTGGAGTTCGGTGGATGAGCGCGGTCGATGAAGCCATGAAGCGCGTCGATGCGGCGCTGGCGCGGTTGGAGAAGGCCGTCGCCGGCGAGCGCCGTGGCGCGGCCGCGCGCATCGCGGAGGACGTCGACGGCGTGCTCGAGCGCGTGGAGTCGGCGCTCGCCAAGGCTCGTCGCGCGCAATCCGGCCTCGACCGCTGACGGGGACGTGGCCATGGCGCAGGTGACGATAGAGATCAACGGGCGCAGCCATGTCGTCGGCTGCGGCGACGGCGAGGAAGACCGCCTGCGCGCGCTGTCGAAGTACATCGACACGAAGGTGCGCGAGCTCGCTGGCCAGGTCGGTGCCGTCGGCGAGGCGCGGCTCCTGCTGCTCACCTGCCTGATGCTCGCGGACGAACTCGGCGAGGCCTACCAGGACGCCGAGGCGCGTCGCGCGGCGAGCGAGGGGCTCGAGGCCTCCGCGCGCGACGCCGAGCTGCGCGCCGGCGACCTGCAGGCGCGCGTCGCGGAGATCGAGGCGTCGCTCGCGCGACGCGACGACGTGCTCACGCGCGACCTCGACCGGATCGCGCAGCGCCTCTCGGCCGTCGCGGAACGCCTCGCGCCCGGAAGCTGAGGCAGCGGCGCCGCGAAGGTTGTTTCCGCGTGGCCGACGCCCTACCTTGGGGGCTGGACGGGGCTGCGGGGTGCGTCAGGCCACTAAATCCCTGGGGCCGATACCTAACCTCTAGGGAGCTGTCCCTGCCGGGGCTGCGGTCTCGGTATCACGGCGCCCACCTGCGTTAAGCGGGCCACAGAGGATCAGAGCGCCAACGGCCATCGTGGCTCCGTCCATCCTCGCCGCCACGCACCGCCTGCCCGACAGGGCGCGGCGCGGGCGCGCCATCCACCCGGAGCAGGGCTTGCAGGACATCGTCGCCGAGAAGAAGGCGCTTCGCGCGCTGGCAAGGGCGCGGCGAGCCGCGCCCGGCGCCGAGGTGGCCGCGAGGGCGAGCGCAGGGGCCTGCGCGGCTCTGCTCGCATGCCTCTCGCCCGCGCCCGGCGCGGCCGTGTCCGGCTACTGGCCCATGGGCGGCGAGCTCGACGTCCGCGCTGCCCTCCACGGCTTCGCGGCGCGCGGGACGCGGATCCTGCTTCCGGTGGTCGTCGCGCGCGACGCGCCGCTGGCCTTCCGGCGCTGGCTGCCGGGCGATGCGCTCGTCCCGGCGGGCTTCGGCACGAGCGTTCCCGATCCCTCGCTCCCCGAGGGCACGCCGGAGATCCTGCTGGTCCCGCTGCTCGCCTTCGACGCACGGGGCTTCCGCCTCGGCCATGGCGGAGGCTATTACGACCGGACGATCGCGGCGTTGCGCGGCTCGGGCCGCCCGGCGCGGGCGGTGGGCGTCGCCTTCGCGTGCCAGGAAATGGAGCGGGTCCCGGTGGAAGAATTCGACCAGCGTCTCGACGCGGTGGCGACGGAGCGCGGATTGCGCGTCTTCGCGGCGGGCGGGGCATGAGGCTGCTCTTCCTCGGCGACGTCGTCGGCCGCGCGGGCCGCGACGCGGTGGCACGCCATCTCCCGGGGCTGCGCGAGCGGCTCGCGCTCGACTTCGTCGTCGCCAACGGGGAGAACGTCGCGCACGGCTTCGGCATCACCGAGCGAACGGCGCGCGACCTCTACGAGGCGGGCGTCGACTGCATCACGACCGGCAACCATGTCTGGGACCAGCGCGAGATCGTGGCGACGATCGACGCCGACCCGCGGCTGCTTCGCCCGATCAACTTCCCGCGCGGCACGCCCGGGCGCGGCATCGGCGTGTTCACCGTCGGTCGCCGCCGCGTCGTCGTCGTCAACGTGATGGCGCGGCTGTTCATGGATCCGCTCGACGATCCCTTCGCCGCGGTCGATTCCGTGCTGTCCACGCAGCGCCTCGGCGCGGGCGTCGACGCGATCCTCGTCGACGTGCATGGCGAGGCGTCGAGCGAGAAGATGGCGCTCGGCCATTTCTGCGACGGCCGCGCCTCGATCGTGGTCGGTTCGCACAGCCACGTGCCGACGGCCGACGCGCAGGTGCTGCCCGGAGGCACCGCCTACCAGACCGACGCCGGCATGTGCGGCGACTACGATTCCGTGATCGGGATGAAGAAGGAAGCCGCCGTGCAGCGCTTCGTGCGCAAGATGCCCGGCGAGCGCCTCTCCCCCGCGGAGGGCGAGGGCACGATGTGCGGCGTCTTCGTCGAGCTCGATCCCGGCACCGGCAGGGCGCTGCGCGTCGATCCGGTGCGCGCCGGCGGCAGGCTCAAGCCCGCGCTGCCGGCCTGAGCGTGCGCCGTCAGGGCGCCGCGCCGTGGCCGGGCGTCGGCGCGTCCGGTGGCAGCAATCCCCCGGCCCGCAGCGTGTCCCAGAGCGCAGCCGGTATCGGGACGCGCGTCATGGCGATGGTGTCGTCGAGTTCCGCGACGCTCCGCGGTCCCGCGAGCACGGTGGCGATGGCGGGGTGGAAGCGCGGGAACTGGACGGCCGCGGCGCGAAGCGGCACGCCGTGGGACCTGCACGCGGCCTCGAGCCTGCGGGCGCGCGCGACGAGTTCGGGTGGCGCCTCGTCGTAGTTGAACCTCGCGCCGGGGCGAGGGTCGGCGAGCAGGCCGCTGTTGTAGACGCCGCCGGCGACGATCCTGATCCCGCGCCGCGCGCAGAGGGGAAGGAATTCCCCAAGCGCCGAATGGTCGAGCAGCGTATAGCGGCCGGCGAGCAGGAAGCAGTCGAAGCCGCCGGTCTCGGCGAGGCGCGCGAGCATCTGCCACTGGTTCATGCCCGCGCCGACCGCGCGTATCGCGCCCTCCGCGCGTAGCCGCGCCAGCGCGCGGAGCGCGCCGCCCGCGGCCTCCGCCTCGTGGGCGTCGGGGTCGTGGACATGCAGGATGTCGATGCGTCCGAGGCCGAGCCTGCCAAGGCTCTCCTCGAAGGAGCGCATGACGCCGTCGTAGGAGAAATCGAAGACCGGGCGCTCGGGCGGCGTGTCCTTGTAGTAGGCGTCTTCCGGCGCGGGCGCGTCGGGCCGGCGCAGCAGGCGCCCGACCTTCGTCGCGACGACGAAGCTGTCGCGCGGCTTGCCGCGGAGCACGGCGCCGAGCCTGCGCTCCGAGGCGCCATGCCCGTAGAGCGGCGCCGTGTCGAAGAAGCGGATCCCGCGGTCCCAGGCGGCCCCGATCACCTCGTGGGCCTGTTCGTCGGATACGGGGCTGTAGAGGCCACCGAGCGGCGCGGTCCCGAGCCCCAGGGGCGGGAAAAGCCCCGCCATCTCAGTCCTGTCCATCGCGCCGCGATCCCCCGCTGGGCCACCAGGCGGCCATCATAGCCCCATGGCCGGGCCGCGCGGCAGGCCGCGGGCCGCCTCCCGCGGCCGGCCTTGCCCGCGACGCCCGATGTGACCAATCTGGGGCGTCAATCCTGGCAGGCGCATCCGACTTGGCAGTTTCCGAGAAAAGCGACGTCTTCGTCGACCCGGCGGAAACGCGACGCCGCCGCCGCCGCCGCTGGAACCGGATCGGGCTGCCCATCGCGGGCGTCGTGGTCGTGGTCGGCGCGCTGCTGGGGATCGGCTACTACTCGTTCGAGGTGAACCGCCGCGACGCGCTGCAACTCGCCGACGAGGTGATCAGGTCGCAGGAGCAGCGCATCCTGCGCGAGGTCGAGGCCTATCTCGCGCCTGCGCCGCGCGCGGTCGACCTGCTGCGCGGCGTGCTCTCGGACGGCGCCTTCCTGGGTTCGGCGCAGGGCGGGGCCGAGGCGATCGGCTGGCAGATCCTCTACGACAACCCGCAGCTCGCGCTGATCAGCTACGCCGCGCCCGACGGCTCCTACATGGCCGTCCGCCGCGAGGCGAGCGGGTCGATCGACACCAAGGTCATCGAGCGCGCGGGCGAGGCACGTCGCACGACATGGACGCGGCGCGACCGGGCGGGCAGGACGATCGGCGTCGAGGACGACCCGGCCGACACCTACGATCCGCGCACGCGCGTCTGGTACAGGGCGGCGGCCGAGAACCCGGGCAGGGTCGACTGGTCGCCGCTCTACATCTTCTTCACCGACCGCAAGCCGGGCATCACCGCCTCGGAGGCGCTGCTCGCGCCCGATGGCAGGCTCGCCGCGGTGTTTGGCGTCGACATCGCGCTCGACAGCCTCTCGGCCTTCCTTGCAAGGCTGCGGATCGGCAGGACCGGCCGCGCGATGATCATCCAGAACGACGGCACGATCGTCGCGTTCCCGGATCCCGCGCGCACCTTCGTCGCAAGGGGAGAGCAGCTGGTGCCGATGCCGCTTGGCGACATCGGCGACCCGGCGCTCGAGCGCGCCTACAACCTGTTCCGCGTCGAGGGGCATGGCCGCAGGATCATCGAGGTGGCGGGCGACCGCTACATCGCGGCGGTGGCGCCGATTCGCGCGGTCAGCTCCGAGGACTGGGCGACGATGATCGTCGTGCCGGAGGCGGACTTCATCGGCTTCGTCGCGCTCCACAACAGGTCCACGCTGGTGATGTCGGGCGCGGTCGCCCTCCTCGTCGCGCTGTTCGCGGCGCTGCTCATCCGGCAGGGCCTGCGCGCCGACCGCAACGCGCTGCTCGTGATCGCGCGCGAGCAAGCACGTGAAGCGCAGGGGCGGGCCTTCACGGAGCTCGCCGCCAACGCGGCACTCTTCGACCCGCGCGAGCGCGACGCGATCCACGGGCTTACGCGCGTCGTCGCGCGCGTCGTCGCGGCCCGTCGCGTCGCGATCTGGCGCGTCGGCGCGGATGGCGCGCTGCTGACGCTGGAGGATTGCCGCGACCGGGAGAACGACGGCCACACGGCGGGCGTGGAGTTCGCGCGCGCGCAGCTGGGCGGGCTGCTCCCCGCGCTCGAGGCCGGCGAGGAGATCGAGGCGCGCGACGCCGCGCGGGACCCGCGGACGGCGGATTTCCACCGCCTCTACCTCGGGCCGCTCGGCACGCGCGCCCTCGTCGCGGTCCCCATACGCCTGCAGGGGCGCAGCGTCGGCGTCGTTTGCCTCGAGGACTGGCGGGCCGACGGCGCGCTCGGTTTCGCGCGCGCCGTCGCGAGCATGCTCTCCGTTCGCTTCGCCGCGGCGTTGCGCGAGGGCGCGGAGCAGTCGCGCGGCGCCGCCCCCGCCGCCGGGGCATCCGCGGAAGCGGGGCCGCGCCTGGCGGCGTCCGACCACGACGACGTGCCCGCGCCCGCGGCCCTGCGCGGCATGCGCCGGTCGCGGCTCGACGCCGCGCTCGCGCGGCGCGTGGATGGCGCCGCCCGGCCCGGAGGCGGCGCGGACGGGCTCCGCGCGCAGGTCTTCAGCCACGCCACCGTGGCCACGATCCAGTTCACCGACGCGGGCCTGCTCGCGCATGCCGGCGAGGAGGCGGGGGACCGCGCCGTGGCCGCCCTCGTCGTCGCCCATGTCGAGGAGGTGGCCGTGGCGCGCGCGATCCCCTACGTGCGCATCCTCGGCGACAAGGTGGTCATGGCGTCGGGCTTCGTCGCCGCGCAGGCCGGCCGTGACGCCGTCGCCGTGGCGGAGGCCGCCGTCGAGCTGCGCGAGCGCCTGGCGCAGCTCTTCACGGCGCTCGGGCAACGGCTGGAATTCCGCATCGGCATCGACACGGGCGCGGTGGTCGGCGCGTCGCTGGGCGAGGACGGAGAAGCCTTCAACCTCTGGGGCGACGCCACGCGCGTCTCCGAGACCATGGCCGAGACGGGCATCCCGGGCGCCGCCGTCGTCACCGAGCCGAGCTATCGCCTGCTTCGGGAGCGCTTCGTGTTCCGAGCGCGCGGCTCGTTCTTCCTCGCCGGCGCGGGCGAGATGTCGACCTACCTCCTGGCGAGCAGGCTGTGAGCGCGGCGCTGCGCGCGCTCGGGTCGGTGGGGCGCCCGGTCGTGTCCGCGGCGCGCTGGCTCGTCGAGGTCGGCGGCATGTCCGCCGCGGTCGCCAGTCACGCGATGCGCGCCTCGACATGGCGGCCCACCGTGCGCCAGGCCTTCGTGCTCGCCGCGCGCGACGCGATCCTCGGCGCGCTGCCGGCGACGCTGCTGCTGTCCGTCCTCGTGGGGCTCGGGCTGCTCTACCAGGCGCTCTACTGGCTCCAGGCGACGGGCCAGTCCTCGATGATCGGGCGGGTCATCGTCTGGGTGCTGGTGCGCGAGCTCGCGCCGGCGCTCGTCGCGCTCGTGCTGGTCGGGCGCAGCGGCGCCGCGACGCTCATCCGCCTGACGCAGATGCGCGAGGGCGGGCAGCTGCGCGCGCTCGACGGGCAGGGCATCGATCCCTTCCTCCTCCTGGTGGTGCCGCGCGCGCTCGCCTTCGTGGTCGCCATGTTCACGCTGTCCATCCTCTTCGTCGCGACGACGATGGTCTCGGGCTTCGCGAGCGCGACCCTGATCGGGGCGATCCAGATCTCGCTCCCCGTCTTCCTCGCCGACACGGTCGGGATGATGGGCGTGGGGGACTTCGCGATCCTGCCCGCGAAATCGGTCGCGATCGGCCTCGCCATCGGCGTCGTGTGCTGCCACACGGCGCTGTCGCGCGAGCGCGAGGCCGCCAGCGTGGTCGCCATAGGCTTCGTGCGCGCGGCGATGGCCGTCTTCGCGATCAGCGGCGTCGTGAGCCTGGCGACCTGAGATGCCCGCGACGCCATCCCTCCAGGCCTCGCCACCGCTGCTGGAGTTCGAGGCGGCGCGGCTCACGCTCGACGCGGACCTGCCGCCGACCCGCCCGCTCGACCTGCGGCTCTCCCCGGGCGAGCTGGTCATGGTCGACGCGACCGACGTCCCGCGCAGCGCCGCCCTGGCGGACGCCGCCTGCGGACTCGCGCCACCGGCGTCCGGGCGTGTGAGGTTCCTCGGCCATGACTGGAACGCCGTGCCGCCGGACTCCGCGAACGCGCTGCGCGGTCTCATGGGACGGCTGCTGCCGGAGGGCGCGTGGATCGACCAGCTGTCGACGGTCGACAACGTGCTGCTCCAGCGCCTCCACCACGGCACGCGCGGCCGCCGCCACCTCGTCTCGCAGGCGGCCGAGCTGGCGCGCCATTTCGGGCTGCCGGGGATCCCGCTCGCACGGCCGTCGCGCCTGACGCTGGAGGACCGGCGCCGCGCGAGCATGGTCCGGGCCTTCCTGGGCGTGCCGCGGCTCGTCCTGATCGAGCCGCTGCCGCACCTCGCCGACCCCGAGTTCCTCGAGCCGCTGGTCAATGCGCTGCGCCGCCTGCGCGACCGCGGCGGCGCGGCGTTGTGGCTGACGCTCGACGGCCGCGTCTGGCGCGACGCGAGCTTGCCGGTGACGCGCCGCCTGCGCATCATCGGCGCCGGGATCTTCGAGGGCCAGAGGGGCGCATGACGCGACCGGGCTTCCGCTACGTCAACGAAGTCGTGGGCGCGCTCGTCGTCGTCGCGGTGGCGCTCTTCGTGGCGGCCATCCTCCAGGCGGGCGTGCTGCGCGCCTGGTTCGACCCGCCGCTCCCGCTGCGCGTCCTGCTGCCGCCCGACGGCCTGTCGGGCCTCGCCGCCGGCTCGGAGGTGGAGCTGCTCGGCACGCGCGTCGGCATGGTGAAGCGGATCGTCGTCGAGCCGGACCAGCGCATGCACGCGGAGGTCGCGCTCGACCGCTCGATGGCGTCCTTCGTGCGCAAGGATTCCGAGGCGACGATCCGGCGCCGCTTCGGCGTCGCCGGCGCCGCCTTCCTGGACGTCAGCCGCGGGGAGAAGGAGCCGCTCGACTGGGCCTATGCCGTGATCCCCGCGACGACCGAGCGCGCGCCGACCGAGGGCATCGGCCAGATGATCGACGAGGTGCGCACGCGGGTGCTGCCGATCGTCGCCGACATGCAGCGCGCGATCGCGAGCGTCGCCGCGATAGCGGAGAAGGTGAACGACCCGTCCGGGGAGGTGCAGGCGATGGTGCGCGACGTGCGCGCGCTCACCCGCCGCATCGAGGCGGGCGAGGGCGCGGTCGGGCGCCTGCTCAACGACGACACGCTCGTGCGCGATGTCGAGGCGAGCGTGCAGGAGGCGAACCAGCGCCTGCGCGAGGCGCGCGCGATCGTCGCCGAGCTCGAGGTCGCCGCGCGCGAGGCGACCGCGATGACGCGCGGGCTGCGCCAGCGCGCCGAGCGCACGATGCAGAACGTCGCCAGCGTGACGGCGGACCTCGCGCGCGCGACGCCCCAGCTTCCGGCGATCGCGCGCAACGTCGAGGCGAGCTCCGCCAACGTGCCGCAGGTTCTGCTGCAGGCGCAGCAGACCGCGCTCGAGCTCGAGCGCCTGCTCGCCCAGCTGCGCGGGCACTGGCTGCTCGGGGGCGACGGCGCGGATCCGGCGGCGGGCGCGTCGCGTCGCCAGCCGGCGGCGCAGGTGCGCCCGTGAGGCGCGCGGCCTTTCCCCTGCTGCTGCTCGCCGCTGCGGCCATCGCGCTCTCCGCCTGCGGCGGCGGCACGCGCGCGGTGGCGCCGGCCGAGCCCTTCGACGCCGAGCTCGCCTCCGCCCGGCGCGCGGCGGCCTTCGCCTTCGCGCAGGGCCGCCACGACCAGGCGACCCAGCTCTACCGGCAGGCGCTCGAGCGCGCGCAGGCCCGCGACGACGGCGAGGCGATCGGGGACCTCGGCTACGACCTCGCGGTCGCGCAGCTCCGGCGCGGCGACGCCGCCGCCGCGCGCGCGACGGCGCGGGCGACGCGTGCCGAGCTTGCACGCCGTGGCCTGCCCGTCTTCGCCGAGCTCGTGCTCGTGGAGGCCAGCGCGCTCTATCGCCTCGGCGACGCCGGCGGCGCGCAGGAGCAGGCCCGTGGCCTTGCCGCCGATGCCGGCCCGGTCGGCGCGCGCGCGCGGTTCCTGCTCGGGCTCGTCGCCGCGGACCGCCGCGACCTGCCCGCGCTCGAGGCCACGCTGTCGAGCCTCGCCGCCGCGTCCGGCCCGGAGTGGGGCGCGGATCGCGCGGAACTCGCCGCGCGCGCGGCGGTGTTGCGGGGCGACCCGCGCGCGGCGCGGCGCGACTTCGTCGCGGCCTCGGACCTTCGACGCGACACCCTCGACTATCCGGGCATGGCCAGGGCGCTCGCGGGCGCCGGCGCGGCGGCGGCGTCGGCCGGCGATGCGCGCGACGCCGCGGACCTCTTCCTGCGCGCGGGGCGCAGCGCGCTGCTCGCCGGCGGACAGGCGTCGATGGCGGAGGGCTGGCTCGCCGAGGCCGAGCGCCTGGCGCGCGGCGTCGGCGATCGCGCGATCCTCGAGCAGGTGGCGGCGCTGCGCGCCCGCGGGGCCTGAGGTCGCATTCCCGCCACAATGCGTGGCTAGCCGTGCGTGCGCGCGGATAGGCAAGCCGGTCGCGATTTGCTAAGCGCCGCGCGGGCGATCCCTCTCGGGGCATCGTCCGATTCGCGGCCGCGCGCGCGGCCGCAGCATGCCCTCGTGCGGCGGGACGGTCGGGAAAGATGGCAGGCCATTCACAGTTCAAGAACATCATGCATCGCAAGGGCAAGCAGGATGCCCGGCGCGGCAAGGTCTTCACCAAGCTGATCCGCGAGATCATGACCGCGGCGCGCACGGGGTTGCCCGATCCGGCGCACAACCCCCGCCTCAAGGCCGCCGTGAACGCCGCCAAGGCGGAGAACATGGCCAAGGACACGATCGAGCGCGCGATCAAGCGCGGTTCGGGCGGAGAGGATGGCGCGGTCTACGAGGAGGTGCGCTACGAGGGCTACGGCCCGGGCGGCGCCGCGCTGATCGTCGAGGCGCTAACCGACAACCGCAACCGCACGGCGAGCGACGTGCGCTCGATCTTCACCAAGAACGGCGGCTCGCTCGGCGAGACCAACTCGGTCGCCTTCAACTTCGCGCGCCGGGGCTCGATCGTCTACCCGGCCTCGGCCGCGGGCGCGGACGCGATGTTCGAGGCTGCGGTCGAGGCCGGTGCCGAGGACGTCGCCTCGGGCGAGGACGCGCACGAGGTGGTCACGGAGCCGGATTCGTTCGGCGGCGTGCGCGACGCGCTCGAGGCGCGCTTCGGCGCCGCCCGCGAGGCGCGACTGGTCTGGCGCGCGACCAGCACGGTGCCGATGGACGAGGACGGCGCGCGCGACCTCCTCGCCCTCATCGAGGCGCTCGAGGACAGCGACGACGTGCAGGCCGTCCACTCGAACCTCGAGGTCGCCGAGGACGTCATGCAGCGGCTCTCCGCCGGCTGATGCGCATCCTCGGCCTCGATCCCGGGCTGCGCACGACCGGCTGGGGCGTCGTCGAGGTCGATGGCACGCGCATCCGGCACGTCGCCAATGGCAGCATCGTCCCCGACGCCGAGGCGCCGGTCGCCGCGCGGCTCGTGGCGATCTTCGAGGGGCTCGAGGCCGTCCTCGAGCGGCACAAGCCCGGCAGCGCCGCCGTCGAGGAGACCTTCGTGAACGCCAATCCCGCGTCGACGCTCAAGCTCGGCTTCGCGCGCGGCGTGGCGCTGCTCGCGCCCGCGCGGCTGGGCATCGAGGTCGCGGAATACGCGACCTCCGTCGTGAAGAAGTCGGTGGTCGGCACGGGGCGCGCCGACAAGGGGCAGGTCCAGGCGATGGTGCAGCGCCTCCTTCCCGGCGTGCGCCTCGACGGCGCCGACGCCGCGGACGCGCTCGCGGTCGCGCTGTGCCACGGCCACCACGTGCAGACGCGCGGCCGCTGGGCCGCGCAGGCGGCGGCGCCATGATCGCGAGGCTCGCCGGCACGATCGACGCGATCGAGCGCGACCGCGCCATCGTGGACGTCGGCGGCGTCGGCTACCTCGTGCGCGCCTCGGGCCGCACGCTCTCCGCCTTCGCCGCGGGCGACCGCGCGACGCTGCTCGTGGAGACGATCGTGCGCGAGGACGCGATCGACCTCTACGCATTCGCCACCGCCGCGGAGCGCGACTGGTTCCGGCTGTTGACCACCGTGCAGGGCGTCGGCGCGAAGGTTGCGCTGTCGCTGCTCTCGGCGCTCTCCGCGGCCGAGCTCGCCCGCGCGATCGCGACCGGCGACAGGTCGATGATCACGCGCGCCGACGGCGTAGGCCCGAAGCTCGCCAACCGCCTGGCCTCGGAGCTGAAGGACAAGGTCTCGGCCCTCGGCGTGGCGATGCCGGCGACCGCGGGCGGCGTCGCCGCCGCGCCCGCGGAGGCAGGCAGCGCGCCGGAGGACGCGATCTCGGCCCTGGTCAATCTCGGCTACAGGCGCCCGGAGGCGGTCGCCGCGGTCGAGCGCGTCGCTGCGCGGCTCGGAGGCGACGCGCGCGCCGAGGCGCTGATCGCCGGCGCGCTGAAGGAACTCGCGCGATGAGCCGCCGTCCGCGCCAGCCTGCCGAGGAACCCGCGCGCGCCATCGCGCCCGAGGCGGGCGAGGGCGACCTCGCGGAGGCCAGCCTGCGTCCGCAGCGCCTCGAGGAATTCATCGGCCAGCGCCAGGTCCGCGCCAACCTGCGCGTCTTCGTCGACGCGGCGCGCGGGCGCGGCGAGGCGCTCGACCACGTTCTCCTGCATGGCCCGCCGGGCCTCGGCAAGACGACGCTCGCGCAGATCGTCGCGCGCGAGCTCGGCGTCGGCTTCCGCGCGACGTCCGGGCCCGTGATCGCGCGCGCCGGCGACCTCGCGGCGATCCTCACCAACCTGCAGCCGCGCGACGTGCTGTTCATCGACGAGATCCATCGCCTGTCGCCCGCCGTCGAGGAGATCCTCTATCCGGCGATGGAGGACTTCCAGCTCGACCTCATCATCGGCGAGGGCCCGGCCGCGCGCTCCGTGCGCATCGACCTGCCGCCCTTCACGCTGGTCGCGGCGACGACGCGGGCCGGCCTGATCACGACGCCGCTGCGCGACCGCTTCGGCATACCCCTGCGGCTGAACTTCTACGAGCCCGACGAGCTCGAGGCGATCGTTCGCCGCGCGGCCGCGCTGCTCGCGCTCGACCTTGCCGCGGACGGCGCGGCGGAGATCGCGCGCAGGGCCCGCGGCACCCCGCGCGTGGCCGGGCGCCTGCTCCGGCGCGTGCGCGACTTCGCCACGGCGAGCGGCGGGCGCGTGGACAGGGCGGTCGCCGACGCCGCGCTCAACCGCCTCGAGGTCGACGCGCTCGGCCTCGACGCGATGGACCGTCGCTACCTGCGCTGCATCGCGGAGAGCTATGGCGGCGGGCCGGTTGGCATCGAGACGCTCGCCGCCGCGCTGTCGGAGCAGCGGGACACGATCGAGGACGTGATCGAGCCCTTCCTCATCCAGTGCGCGCTGCTGCTGCGCACGCCGCGTGGTCGCGTGCTTGGCGAGCGCGGGTGGCGCCATCTCGGCCTCGAGCCCGGCGCCGACAGGCTCCGGCAGCTCGACCTGCTCGCGCGCGGCGCCGAGGGCGTGGATGGCGCGAATGGCTGAACGCGCGCCGCACCGCATCGAGCTCCGGGTCTACTGGGAAGACACCGACGCCGCGGGGATCGTCTACTACGCGAACTACCTCCGCTTCGCGGAGCGCGGTCGCACCGAGCTGCTGCGCGCGCTCGGCGTCGGCCAGCGGCGCATGGCGGAGGAGCAGGGGATCGCCTTCGCGGTGCGCCGCTGCACGTGCGAATACATCCGGCCCGCCCGCCTCGACGACGCGCTGGTCGTGGAGACCGCGGTCGCGCGCGCGGCCGGCGCCGCGATCGAGATGCGACAGGACATCCTGCGCGGCGGCGAACTGCTCGCGCGCCTCGACGTCACCGTGGCCTGCGTCGGGGCAGGGGGGCGTCCCGCCCGCCTGCCGCCGGCCCTGCGCCATGCGCTCGCCGCATTCGTCGCCGAACCTAGCTGAAGGAAGAGAGAGGCCCGAAAGACCATGGACCGTACAGTCGAAGCCGCCGCGCTCGCGGGCTCCAGGCCCCCGACCGACCTTTCCTTCCTGGGGCTCTTCCTCAACGCCGACCTCATCGGCAAGTCGGTGATCGTGCTGCTGATCCTCGCCTCGTTCTGGAGCTGGGCGATCATCATCGAGAAGCTGCTGCGCCTGCGCCGGCTGCAGGCGCGCGCCGACGAGTTCGAGGACATGTTCTGGTCGGGAGGTTCGCTCGACGACCTCTACGACCGCGTCGGCGCCGAACCGCCCTGCCCGATGACCGCGATGTTCTCCGCGGCGATGCGCGAGTGGCGCCGCTCCGCGGCGAAGGGCCTCGCTGGCGCGAACCAGGTGCGCGCCGCGCTGCAGAGCCGCATCGAGCGCGTCATGGGCGTCACCTTCGGGCGCGAGATGGACAGGCTCGAGCGCTACATGAGCTTCCTCGCCTCGGTCGGCTCGACCGCCCCGTTCATCGGGCTGTTCGGCACGGTATGGGGCATCATGAATGCCTTCCACGCGATCGCGGCCAGCAAGAACACGTCGCTCGCCGTCGTCGCGCCGGGCATCGCCGAGGCGCTGTTCGCGACGGCGCTCGGGCTGGTCGCGGCCGTGCCCGCGGTGATCGCCTTCAACAAGATCAACAGCGAGCTCGCGCGCTACGCCGGCCGGCTCGAGGCGTTCTCGAACGAGTTCAACGCCATCCTGTCGCGCCAGCTCGAGGAGAAGGGCTGAGCCATGGCCGGTCCCCTCATGGCCTCGTCCCCGCGCGGCGGGCGCCGGTCCGGCAGGCGGCCGCTCGTCGCGGAGATCAACGTCACCCCGCTGGTCGACGTCATGCTCGTGCTGCTCGTGATCTTCATGGTCACGGCGCCGCTGCTGACCTCCAGCGTGGAGGTCGACCTCCCGCGCACGCAGGCCGCGCAGTCGCGCGGCCAGGACGAGCCGCTCATCGTGACACTGACGGCGGCTGGCAAGCTCTTCGTCCAGGACACGGAGATCGCCGAGGACGCGCTGGTGGCGCGGCTCCAGGCGATCACCCGCAACAAGCCCGAGACGCGGGTCTTCGTGCGCGCCGACAAGACGATCGCCTATGGGCGCGTGATGGAGGTGATGGGCACGATCAGCGCCGGCGGCTTCAGCAAGGTGGCGCTCGTCACCGAGGCGCTCCAGGGCCAGGCCCCGCGACAGGGCGGGCGCCCGGCGCCGGCGCCGCAGCGCTGAGCACGGGCGGGGAAGGCGCGCGAGGATGACGGCGGCTGCGGCGATCGCGGGAAGCCCGGGCGACGACAGGGGGATGCGGATCGCCGCGTCCGTGTCGGCGGCGCTGCACGTGGCGTTCCTGCTCTTCGCCCTGCTGGGCCTGCCGCAGTTCTTCAGGACGCTGCCTCCCGCCGACGAACCGCTGGTCGTCGAGGCGCTTCCCCTCGCGGCGATCACCAACGCGCCGCCGAGCGAGGCCGCGCCGCGCCAGACCGATGTCAGGCAGGCGCAGCCACCGCGTCCCGCGCCGCCTCCGCCACCTCCGCCGCAGGCGCAGCCCGCGCCTCCCGCGCCACCGCCGCCCACGCCGCAGCCGGCGCCGCCCCAACCCGCGCCGCCGCAGCC